>JBBRKH010000009.1:0-16463 GCA_038217965.1 Sphingomonadales bacterium
GAAGCCGGTGTACGCCACGACCTCATCGACGCCATATTCGCTCTCGGCAGAGAACACGACCTCGTCCGCCTCCTCGCTCGCGTCCACGCCCTGCAAGCCTTCCTCTCAACCCCAGACGGCGCAAACCTCCTCGCCGGCTACAAGCGCGCCGCCAACATCCTGCGCATCGAGGAAAAGAAGGACGGCAGAAGCTACACTCTTGACCCCTCCATTCCGCTTTCGAATTACATTGGCGAAACCGAGAAAAACCTCGCCGCCTTCTTCGTGCCCGCCGAAGCTGCCGACAGCACCGCCTTTTTCGACGAGGCGGACGCGCTGTTCGGCCGGGAGGATTTTGCCGGCGCCATGAAACTGCTCGCCACGCTGCGCGCGCCCGTCGATGCATTTTTCGAGCATGTCACCGTGAATGATGCCGACTCGGCCATCCGCGCGCGGCGGCTCGGCCTGCTGTCTGCCATCCGCGACGCCATGCACAAAATCGCCGACTTCTCCAAAATCGAGGGCGCATGACAGAGCTTATCTACCCGTTCGGCGGCAGCGCCCCCACCCACCACGCGCTCGGCAAGAATCTGCTTGGCGGCAAGGGCGCAAACCTCTGCGAAATGGCGGGCATAGGCCTCCCCGTCCCGCCCGGCTTCGTCATCCCCACGCCGCTGTGTGCAGCCTATTATGACGCCGGCGGCCGCCTCCCCGAAAGCCTGATGGCCGCCCTCCCGCTTGGTCTCGCCCACATCGAAACCTCGGTTGGAAACGCCCCCGTCTTCGGAGACGCCGCCAACCCCCTCCTCGTCTCCGTCCGCTCCGGCGCGCGCGTCTCCATGCCGGGCATGATGGACACCGTCCTCAATCTCGGCCTGAACGACGAAACCGTGGAAGGCCTCGCCGCCCGCTCCGGAAACCGGCGTTTTGCGTTCGACAGCTATCGCCGCTTCATCCAGATGTATGCCGATGTCGTGCTCGGCCTCGATCATTATCTGTTCGAAGATGCGCTCGAACTGTTGAAGGATGACCGCGGCGTAGCCCTCGACACCGACCTTACCGCGCAAGACCTGGAAGGCCTCGTGAAAGCCTATCTGGCGCTCGTCGAAGATGAGCAGGGCGCGCCCTTCCCGCAGAATCCGGCCGCCCAGCTGATGGGCGCGGTTGCCGCCGTGTTCGGCTCGTGGCGCTCCGAACGCGCCGCCGTTTATCGCCGCTTGAACGACATTCCGGAAAGCTGGGGCACCGCCGTTACTGTGCAGGCAATGGTGTTTGGCAACATGGGCGAAACATCGGCGACAGGAGTGGCTTTCACCCGCGATCCCTCCACCGGCGAAAACCGGATTTACGGCGAGTATCTGATCGACGCGCAGGGCGAAGATGTCGTCGCAGGCATCCGCACGCCGCAGTATCTCACCAGGGAATCGCGCCAAGCCTCTGGCGCGAAAGCCGTATCCATGCAGGAGGCCATGCCCGAAGTGTTCGGCGAACTGGCGGCCATGTTCGAGCTGCTGGAGCGGCACTACCGGGACATGCAGGACATCGAGTTCACCGTGCAGATGGGCAAGCTTTTCGTCCTGCAAACCCGCAGCGGCAAGCGCACCGCCAAAGCCGCCCTCAAAATTGCCTGCGACATGGTGGACGAGGGACTGATCGACAGCGAAACCGCCATCTTGCGCGTCGATCCGCAAATCCTCGACCAGCTTTTGCACCCGACGCTGGACCCGGCCGCCGAGCGCCCCGTCATCGCCATCGGCTTGCCCGCCTCCCCGGGCGCGGCATCGGGCGCCATCGCCTTCGACAGCGAAACCGCCGAGCGTCGCGCCGCGATGGGCGAAGACGTTCTGCTCGTCCGCGTCGAAACCAGCCCCGAAGACATATCCGGAATGCATGCCGCCAAGGGCATATTGGCGGCCCGCGGCGGCATGACCAGCCACGCCGCCGTCGTAGCGCGCGGCATGGGCCGCCCTTGCGTTTCGGGCGCCGGCAGCATCCAGATCGACATGGCAAGCCGAATATTGCGCATCGCCGGCCGCGACTATCCCGAAGGCACTCTGCTCACGCTGGACGGCGCCACCGGCGAAGTCATGACCGGTCGCGTGGCCACCATCCAGCCCGAGCTTTCCGGCGATTTCGCCCGCCTGATGACCTGGGCCGATAGCCATCGCCGCATGAAGGTGCGCGCCAACGCCGAAACCCCGCAGGATTGCCGCACCGCGCGCCAGTTCGGCGCCGAAGGCGTTGGCCTCGCCCGCACCGAGCATATGTTCTTCGACGCCACCCGCATCACCCATGTGCGCGAAATGATCCTGGCGGTCGACGAGCCCGCCCGCCGCGCAGCGCTCGCCAAGCTGCTGCCGGCCCAGCGCGCCGATTTCCGCGACATGTTCGAAATCATGGCCGGGCTTCCCGTCACCATCCGCCTGCTCGATCCGCCGCTGCACGAATTCCTCCCCGCGCGCGAAGCCGATTACGAGGATGTAGCAGCCGCCGCCGGCGTTTCCGTCGCAGCATTGAAGCGCCGCAGCAGCGAGCTGCACGAATTCAACCCCATGCTCGGGCACCGCGGCTGCCGGCTCGGCATCACCTATCCGGAAATCTACGAAATGCAGGCCCGCGCCATCTTCGAGGCCGCGCTGGACTGCAATGTTGCGCCGATCCCGGAAATCATGGTGCCGCTGGTCGCCACCGCGCGCGAGCTGGAGCTGATCAAGGCGGTGATCGACCGCACTGCGAAGGCTGTTTTTGGCGAGCGCGCGCGCACCATCGCCTATCTTGTGGGCACCATGATCGAGGTGCCGCGCGCAGCATTGCGCGCCGCGGAAATCGCCGCCGACGCTGCCTTTTTCAGCTTCGGCACCAACGACCTGACGCAGACCACGCTCGGCATCAGCCGCGACGATGCGGCCCGCTTCCTGGGCGTCTATGTGGAGCAAGGCATCTACCCGAAGGACCCGTTTGTCAGCCTGGACATCGAAGGCGTCGGCGAGCTGGTGGCGCTGGCCGCCGAACGGGGCCGGGCTGTGCGACCCGATCTCAAGCTCGGCATTTGCGGCGAACATGGCGGCGATCCGGCCTCCATTGCCTTTTGTGAACAGCTGGGGCTCGATTATGTCAGCTGCTCGCCCTGGCGGGTGCCGATTGCGCGGCTCGCCGCGGCACAGTCGGCGCTGAAGGCGCGCTGATGCCTGGCGCGCTGGATGGATTGAAGGTGCTCGATCTGTCGCGCGTGCTGGCCGGGCCTTATGCGGCGCAGATGCTGGGCGACCTCGGCGCCGATGTCATCAAGGTCGAGCGACCCGGAAATGGTGACGATACCCGCCTCTGGGGCCCGCCCTGGAGCACGAACGCGGACGGATCGCGAGGCGACGCCAGCTACTACAGCGCCTGCAACCGCAACAAGCGCAGCCTGACGCTCAACCTGCACAGCCCGCAAGGCATTGCGATCGCGAAGCAGTTGATGGCGTGGGCCGATGTGGTCATCGAAAATTACAAGACCGGCGATCTCGCCCGCCACGGCCTGGATTATCCCGCCGCCAAAGCCGAAAATCCGCGCCTGATCTGGTGTTCCATCACCGGCTTCGGCCACCACAGCCCCAACGCCGCCCGCGCCGGCTATGATTTCATGATCCAGGCCGAATCCGGCCTGATGGACATCACCGGCGAAGCCGATGGCCGACCCCTGCGCGCCGGCGTCGCCGTCGCCGATCTCACCACCGGCATGATGGCCGCAACCGCCATCCTCGCCGCCCTCAATCACCGCCACAGCAGCGGACAGGGCCAGCATATCGACATGGCGCTGTTCGACGTGACGCTTGGCTGGCTGGCCAACCAGGCGACCAGCTGGCTGGTCGGCGGTGCCGAACCGCACCGCATGGGCAACCAGCACCCTTCGATTGTGCCCTATCAGGATTTCGCCACCGCCACCCGCCCCGTTGCGCTGGCGGTGGGCAACGACGGCCAGTTCCGCGCCTTTGCGCATGTGGCAGGTCATCCCGAATGGGCCGAAGACCCGGATTTCAAGACGTCGGCCGCCCGCGCCCGCACGCGGGCAAAGCTCATCCCGCAGGTCGAATCCGTGCTGAAATCCCGCTCCGCCGAGAAGTGGCTCGAAGCGTTTTCCGCCGCCGGCGTTCCCGCCGGCCCGATCGCCAGCGTCCGAGATGCACTGGAAAGCCCGCAGGCCAAGGCGCGAAACCTGATCGTCGAGCAAACCCACCCCCGGCGCGGCCAGGTGAAAACCGTTGCCCAGCCGCTTGCGCTCGGCGCAACCCCGCCCGTCTATGCCCTCCCGCCGCCCGATATCGGCGAACACAGCCGCGAAATCCTGCGCGCGCTGGGCCATGATGACGCCGCCATCGCCGTGCTCATTGCCGCTGCCATCACCTCCGAGCCGTGAGTGAACCGCGCTTTCACTTGCCCGAAGCGGCGCAGATCCACACCCGCACCATGCCCGACGGCGCCGAAATCCGCGCCCTGATCCTGCCGCACCGTATGGCGCGCGCCAACCTGCTCGTGCTGAACGGTCGCGCCGACTTTCTGGAAAAATGGGCCGACGCCTACGCAATCCTGCATTCCGCCGGCTTCGGTATCGCCAGTTGGGACTGGCGCGGCCAGGGCCTCTCGACCCGAACCTGCCAGACCGGCGCCGGCCATATCGACAGCTTCGACCAATGGCTCGATGATTTCGACGCCTTGGCCAGCTTCGCCCTGCAATCCCTGCCAGCCGCCCCATGGCTTGCCGTCGGCCACTCCATGGGCGCCCACCTCCTGCTCCGCTGGCTCGCCGATCCGGCACGCGGTGCACACGCGATGCGCGAAAACCTGCGTGGCGCCGCCCTCATCTCCCCCTTCTTCGGCCTCGGCATGTCGTGGCCCTTGCGCGTCGCCGTGCTCCAGCAAGCCAGGCGAGAAGTGGCGCGCGGCAACGGCGCGGCCTTTGCCTGGGGCCAGAAACCCTATGGCCCGATGCAGAAGGCCGCCACGCGCATGCTGCTGCTGACCGCATCGCGCGAGCGATTCGACGACGAACATCGCTGGCTTGCCAGCAACCCCGATCTCGCCATCGGCGGCGTCAGCTGGGGCTGGCTCGCAGCCTTCGCCCAGAGCGAGGCGACGCTGGAGTCGCGCCCGCTTGAAACGCTCGACCTGCCGCTCCTGATGCTGCTTGCCAGCCGCGAACAGCTGGTCAGCCTGCCGGCCGCCCGGCGCATCGCCAGCCGGCTGCCCAATTGCGAAGCCCACAGCATCCCGTCTGCCGCGCACGAACTGCTGCGCGAGGCCGATCCGCCGCGCCAATCCACCCTCTCCCACATCACCGAATTTGCCGATAAGATACTCGCATGACCCATGATATCGCCATCATCGGCGCCGGAATCGCCGGCGCCAGCCTCGCCTGGGCGCTGCTGCAGCGCGCGCCGACCCTGAAGGTCATCCTGCTCGAAGCCGAAGAGGCACCCGGATATCACACCACCGGGCGATCCGCTGCCTTCTATGCCGAAACCTATGGCGGCCCCGATGTGCAGCCGCTCACCACCGCTTCCAAGGCCTTCTTTCAGAGCCCGCCCAAGGGCTTTTCCGAAACCGCCATTCTGGCACCCCGAGGCGCGCTGCACGTCCGCCACGCTGATGCCCACGGCATCCTTTCCGCGCTGGAGGATGAATTCCGCATTGGCGGGGTCGCTCACCAGCGGCTCGGCCCGGAAGGCATCTTGAAACTTGTCCCGCAGCTCCGCCAGGACTGGGCGCAGACCGCCATCTGGGAGCCTGGCTGCACCGACATCGATGTGGCCGCACTGCACCAGGCCTACATCCGCGGCATGAAGAGGGCCGGCGGCGAAATGCTGACGCGGGCCGGCGCGGAACGCATTGAGAAGACCTCGTCCGGCTGGTCTGTTGCAACCCCCGCCGGCGAAATCCACGCCACCAATATCGTCAACGCAGCCGGCGCATGGGCGGACGAAGTCGCCACGCTTGCCGGCGTCAAGCCCATCGGTATCGCTGCGCTGCGCCGCACGATCGTGGTCACCGAAGTCCGCCCCGATGCACCCGCCGATATGCCTGTCGTGATGGATGCCGGTGGCTCGCTCTATTTCAAGCCCGACGCCGGTCGGCTGTGGATTTCCCCGCACGACGAAACCCCCGACGTGCCGCACGATGTGCAGCCGGACGAAATGGACATGGCGGTCGCCCTCGATCGCTTCGAGCAGATGTGCGACTGGCCGATCCGCCGGCTTGCTTCCAAATGGGCGGGCCTGCGCAATTTCGCCCCGGATCGGCTGCCCGTCCTCGGCTCCGACCCTTCCGAATCCAGCTTCTTCTGGTGTGCCGGCCAGGGCGGCTGGGGCATCCAGACCGCGCCGGCCGCCGCCGACATGGGCGCCGCCCTTCTGATCGGCGAAAAGCCGCTGCTCGATCCCGCCCTTTATTGCGCCAGCCGCTTCGGCTAGCGCAACCACACGACTTGCAGCAAAGGCACAGCCTTCTTGCCCCACTCACCATATCTGGTAAGGTTCCATCGGTTATGTCCAAGATATTGAAATTCCAATCGCCCGGCTCCCTGGCCCTCCTGGCGCTATCCGCGCTCGCTCTGTCCGCCTGTGATTCGGGCACCTCCAATGCCGCTCCCAAAGCCGACGCGAAGACCGGCAGCATGAAGGCGGCACCCGCTGCGGACTGGACCACCACTGTCGTGGCAACGCCCGAAGGCGGCTTCCGCATGGGAAATCCCGATGCCAGTGTGAAAATCGTCGAATTCGCCAGCTTCACCTGCAGCCACTGCCGCGATTTCCACCTCGAAGGTGCCGAACCGCTCAAGAACACGTATGTGAAAGGCGGCAAGGTTTCCTACGAATATCGCCCCTTCCTGCTCAACATCTATGATTTCGCCGCTGTTTTGGTCGCGAAATGTGAAGGCCCAGCGCAGTTCTTCACCTGGGCCAACGAACTTTATTCCAACCATGACGCATGGGTCACCCCGTTCACCAAGCTCACCGAAGCGGATATCGCGCCGCTGAAGTCGCTGCCGGCAGATCAGCAGATCAAGGGCCTTGCCGTCGCCGGCGGCATGCACGATTTCGTGAAACCGCGCGGCATGCCAAGGGCAAAGTTCGAGCAATGCCTGGCTGATCCGAAGGCCATGGAGCGCCTCACCGCCAGCCAGAAGGCAGCCGTCGACACCTATCAGATTGCCGGCACCCCCACCTTCCTGCTCAACGGCAAGAAGCTGGAAATCGCCCCCAACTGGGCCGCCCTGCAACCCAAGCTAGACGAAGCGCTCCGCTGAACCCGATGGGCGCAGTCGCCATTTCCCCCTCCCCCCACGTGAGCACAGCAAGCGTGGAGCGGGATGGGCCGGGATGGCGGCAGGCGATGCAGACCCGGCACAGAGATGCCGCCGATCCCGCATGAGGTTTGACCGCCTCAGACTCTCCGGCTTCAAATCTTTCGTCGAGCCGGCCGAGCTGCACATCCGTGACGGCCTCACTGGCATCGTCGGCCCGAATGGCTGCGGAAAATCCAATCTGCTGGAGGCCATCCGTTGGGTGATGGGCGAATCGTCTGCCAGATCCCTGCGCGTGCAGAGCGGCGGCGCCGGCATGGACGAGGTGATCTTCGCCGGCACCGCAAAGCGCCCCAGCCGCGATGTGGCGCAGGTGGTCCTCACGCTGGACAACCGCAGACGCACCGCGCCGGCACACTATAATGGCGAAGACCGGCTGGAAATTGGCCGCGAAATCTGGCGCGGCGAGGGATCGAGCTACAGCATCAATGGCCAGGATGTGCGGGCGAAAGATGTGCAGCTGCTGTTCGCCGATGCCGCCACCGGAGCGCATTCCGCGGCCCTTGTCAGCCAGGGGCGCGTCGCCGGCATCATCGCCGCCAAGCCGCAGGAGCGCCGCCTGCTGCTCGAGGAGGCCGCCGGCATCAGCGGGCTGAACGTCCGCCGCAAGGATGCCGAAACCCGCCTGCGCGCCGCCGACGCCAATCTGCTGCGGCTCGACGACGTGATGCGAGCCAGCGAAACCCAGGCCAGTGCGTTGCGCCGCCAGGCAAAAGCCGCCGAGCGCTATCGCACAATATCAACAGCCATCCACGCTGCCGAAGCGGCTCTGCTTCGCCTGCAATGCGATTGTGCCGCCAAAGACTTGGCAGCCGCCGAAAATGCCCTTGCCACTGCCACTGCCGAGCTTTCACAGGCCGTCAGCGACGCCGCCCGTGCCTCCGCCGCGCAGGCCAATGCAGCAGCCGGCCTGCCGCCCAGGCGCCTGACCGAAGCGAGCCTCGCCGCCGCCCTGCAGCGGCTTTCCACCGAGCGGGCCACGCTGGTGGCAGAGCGCGCCGCCGCAGCGCAGCGACGGGCTGACCTCGCCATTGCGCTGGACAACGCGGGCGCCGACGATGAGCGCGCCCGCGCCCGCGCCCGCGATTCCGCCGCCACGCAGGATCGGCTCGCAGCAGAGCGCGCCACTGCCGAAACTGCCGCAAGCCTGGCCGAGGCGCAATCCCGCCCAAATGCCGAAGCGGCGACGGCTGCCGAACGCTCCGCCACCGAATCCGAACGCGCGCTGGCAACCGCTGTCGAAGCCCATGCCGCTCTCGTTGCCGAGGGCCGCAGCGCGCGCGCGCAGGCGGATGCCAGTGCTGCCCGCGCCGACCGGCTGGATGCCGAATCCAGCCGCCAGCGCCGCGAACTGGAGCGCCTGCAGACCGACACCGGCGCCGTTTCACTGGACGCCCAGGTTGCGCAGACCGAAGCCGCTCTGGACGAAAAATCCGCCGCCGCCCGCGCTTCCGCCCAATCCATCGAAGCGGCAGAGCGCGCGGCGCAAAGCGCCGCAAAGGCCCGCGATGCGGTTGAAAAAGCCCTTTCCGGCGCCCGCAGCGAAGTCGCCAGTCTGGAGGCCGAAGCAGCAGCTCTCGAGCGCCTGAAATCCGGCGCCGCGCCGCGAACCAAAGGCCGCGTCATCCTCTCCGCTGCCCCCGGATACGAAGCCGCCGTCGCCGCCGCATTTGGCGACGACATCAATGCCGCGGTGGGCGCACCCGAAGTGGGCGCAAAGTCCGAACGCCGCTGGCTCGGCGCGGCGCCCCAATCAGACCCGGCGCTCCCCGCAGCCGTTGCGCCGCTGGCTGCGCACATCACCGCACCCCCCGAACTCGCGCGCCGCATCGCCCAGGTCGGTGTCGTCGACACGCCGCCCGCCGCTGCCCTGCTCGCCAGCCTTGCCGTCGGCCAGCGCCTCGTTTCGCGCGATGGCTGGCTGTGGCGCTGGGACGGTTTCGTGGTGCCTCCCGGCGGACAGGCCGTCGCCGTGGCCGAAGTGCTGGCACAAGACAACCGCCGCCGCGAAATAGCCGATGCGCTGGCCGCGCCAAGAGCGCGCCTGGAAGCCGCCGCCACCGAACTGGCAAGCCAGCTGGCCGCCCATGCCAGAGCGACCGACGCCGAGCGCCGGGCCCGCGCCGCCCGCACCGGGGTCGAGCACGCCCGCGACCAGTTGGCCGGCCGCCTGCAGGGCCTGCGTGCCGCATCCGCGCAGGCCGGCGCACGCATAGCGGCCATTCTCGCCTCCATCGAGCGACTGTCGGCCGAAGGGGCGAGTGCCCGCGCCGAGGCAGACGCAGCCCGCGCCGCGGTTGCCTGCCTCCCCGACACGTCCGTCGCCGCCACCCGTGTGGGCGACACCCGGACCGCCGCCGAACGCGCCCGCGCCGCCCTTGCCGCCACCCGCGCCGCCGCCGCCGCAACAGATCGCACGCTGGCCGAAAGCAGTGCCCGATCGGCAAGCCTGACACGCGAAATCGGCATCTGGCAGGCCCGCGACTCCGAGTCCGAAGTCGCTACCGCCGTGCTCGCCAACCGCATCGAAAAGCTCCGCGCCGATCACATCGCCCTTGTTGGCGAGCCGGCCGCCAAGGACGCCCGACTGCATCTGCTCGCCCAGGAGATCGCCGCCGCCGAAGCCGCCCGCGCGCAAGCCGCCGAAGCCGTGATGACCGCCGACCTTGAACTTTCCGAACTGGACCGCATGGCCCGCCTCGCCGACGCCCGCGTGGCCAACACCCGCGAAGCCCGCGCCACCGCCGCTGCCCGCGTGGAGCAGATGCAGAGCAAGGTCGTCGCCCTCACCGAGGATGCCGCCAGCCGCTTCGGCCTGGCGCCCGCCGAGCTGGCTGCGCCCGAACAGGGCACAGATCCGGACCGCCTCGAAGCCGCCCTTCATGCCATGAGCGCCGAGCGCGAGCGCCTCGGCGTTGTGAACCTGCGCGCTGACATCGAGCTGAAGGAAATCGAGGAAACGGTTGCAACGCAGAGCGCGGAAAAATCCGAACTCGAAACCGCAATCGCCCGCCTGCGCGGCTCCATCGGCAGCCTGAACCGCGAAGGCCGCGCCCGGCTGATGCTGGCCTTTCAACAGGTCGATGGCCACTTCCGCGAGCTGTTCGTCACCCTGTTCGGCGGTGGTTCGGCCGAACTCGCGATGATCGAAAGCGATGACCCGCTGGACGCCGGGCTCGAAATCCGCGCGCAGCCGCCCGGCAAGAAGCTGCAATCGCTCTCCCTGCTGTCGGGCGGCGAACAGGCCCTCACCGCCATCGCGCTCATTTTCGCACTGTTCCTCACCAATCCCGCCCCCATTTGCGTGCTGGACGAAGTGGACGCACCGCTGGACGACGCCAATGTCGAGCGCTTCACCAGTCTGCTGCATTATATGACGACCGCAACCGACACGCGCTTCCTCATTGTCACCCACAACGCGGTCACGATGGCAGCCATGCACCGGCTGTATGGCGTCACCATGAGCGAGCCGGGAATAAGCCAGCTGGTTTCGGTGCAGCTGGCGGAAGCGGAGGCGTTGCTGGCAGCCTGACGCCAGGCTGTCCGTCGTCCCGGCGAAAGCTCTGAACTCCCCCGACCACCTCACCGCAAGCCCGCCCGGCAGCTGCCAGTTCGTGCCGGCAAGCGGGCAATCGTCGGTTCTCGCCCATCATGTGTGACGCTTGCGCTACTTGACCTCAAAGCCCTCCGCCTCTAACGGGGCAGCGCTTCGACGGCACCAGCCGGCGGGAGCATGCTGCATTTGCGCGGGCAAGCGCATCGCCAGCGTGGACATTCCCAGGAAGGGACGTTGCTTGACCGACCCCGACCGCCAGCGCGACCTCGACGATCTCGAGGCCAGGCTGGCAGCGGCCAAGGCCAGACACGAACCCGACCCGCGCGAAATCGCCACGTCGGCACTTGCAGCAAGCACCCGCTACGCGATGGAAATCGCGGTGGCGACGGTCGTCGGCGGTGCCATCGGCTGGCAACTCGATCGCTGGCTCGGCACCAAGCCCTGGCTGGCGCTCCTGTTCCTGCTGCTGGGGCTGGCAGCCGGTTTCATCAATCTGTTCCGCGCGGTAAACCGTGAGACAGCGGCGATGGAAGCAAATGAAAAGGCCGCACGCGAGGCGAAAGCTTCGCCTGCCAAAGACGAAAAGAAGATCTGAAGGGTCAAATGGCAAGTCCGCTCGAACAGTTTGCGATTCAACGCTACACAGACCTGAGCGTCGCCGGCTTCGACGCCAGCTTCACCAACGCTGCGCTGTTCATGTTGATCGCCACCAGCCTGATCTGGGCCTTCATGTTCGCCGGCTTGCGCCAATCCGCCCTCGTCCCCGGCCGCATGCAGGCTGCCGTCGAAAGTCTCTATGAATTCATCGTCGGCATGGTGCACGAGAACATCGGCCCCAAGGGCCGCGCGTTCATTCCGTTCATCTTCACGCTGTTCCTGTTCATCCTCGTGCTCAACGTGATCGGCCTGTTTCCCTTCAGCTTCACGGTAACCAGCCACCTTGCAGTGACTTTTGCGTTCGCCGTGCTCATCTTCGTAATGTGTGTCGGCATCGGCATTGCCAGGCATGGATTTCAATTCCTGGAACTGTTTGTGCCGCCCAACACGCCTTGGCCGCTGCTCATCCTCATCGTGCCGATCGAAATCATTTCCTATCTCTCGCGCCCGCTCACCCTCTCCATCCGTCTGTTTGCCAACATGACCGCAGGCCACATCCTGCTGAAAGTGTTCGCCGGCTTCGTGATTTCGCTGGGCGCCGCCGGTGGCGCGCTCGCCTTCCTGTTTCCGGTGCCGCTCGTGATGACGGTTGCCTTCTTCGCCCTCGAACTGCTGGTGGCGGTGGTGCAGGCCTATGTGTTTGCCCTGCTCACCTGCATCTACCTGAACGACAGCATCAACCTCAGCCATTGAACTTTTACCAGAGAAGGATACCAGTATGGACGCAGAAGCAGCCAAGCTCATCGGAGCCGGCATCGCAGCGATCGGCATGGGCCTCGCGGCAATCGGCGTGGGCCTTTTGTTCGCCATGTTCCTGTCGGGCGCGCTCCGCAACCCGGCCGCCGCCGCCTCGCAGCGCCCGAACCTGATCTTCGGCTTCGCCGTCACCGAAGCGCTCGGCATCTTCGCCTTCCTCGTCGCGCTCCTGCTGCTGTTCGCCTGAGGCGAGCAACGGTAGAAGTCTGACCCATGCCCCAGTTCAACTTCGCTGATGCGCTGCCGCAGATCGTGTGGCTGGTCGTCATTTTCTCGATCCTCTATCTCAGCCTGACGCGCTTGTTGCCGAAGGTAGAGCGGATCGTGGAAGACCGTAAGGACCGCATCGCCGCCGATCTGCGCGCCGCGGAAGCCGCGCGCAGGGAAGCCGAAGACGCCTCCAGCGGCGGCAGCAACGCCATCTCGGACGCCCGAAGCCGCTCGCTTGCCGTCACCGGCCGCGCGAGAGACGAGGCGGCCGCTGCGACAGCGCACACCCTGGCACGCATCGATGCGGACCTCGCCGCCAAAGCGGAAGCCGCCGCGCAAGGCCTTGCAACGGCCAAGGCCACTGCGGTGGCCGAGCTTGATGCCGTGGCGACCGAGGCCGCCGTCGATCTCATCGCCCGCGTGGCCGGCGTCAGCATCTCCAATGACGAAGCCGCTGGCGCGGTCAGGAAAGCAGCAGCCTGATGGCGAGCGAAACCACCGCATCAACCAGCGCTGACGGCGGGCACAGCGAACCCGCAATCAGCTATCTTGGCCTGGACAGCTACGGCTGGGTCGCCGTCGCCTTCCTGATGTTCGTCGCCGTCCTGTGGAAATTCGGCGCCTTCAGGATGCTCGGCTCCTCGCTCGACGCCCGCGCCGACAAGGTTCGAGCCGATCTCGCCGAAGCCGCAACCCTGAAGGCCGAAGCGCACGCCCTGAAAGCCGCAGCCGCCGCCGAAGCCGCGCAAGCGCAATCGGATGCGCAAGCCATGCTTGCCAACGCCGAAGTGGAAGCCAGACGGATCGTCGAGCAGGCAACGGCAGACGCAGAGGTCGCAATCACCCGCCGCACCCGCCTCGCCGAAGACCGCATCGCCGCCGAAGCCCGCACCGCCGAAGCCGACCTGCGCAGCCGCGCCGCCGACATCACCGTCCAGGCCGCCCGCGCCCTGATTGCTGAACGCAGCGCCAAAGGCGACCTTGCAGGCCTCACGGACACGGCAATCGCCACGCTGGACCGCCGCTAGACACAAACGTTTACGAGGAGCGCTTTCGCGGATCGGGAGGGTGTGCCACGCTCGCAAGCCATTGCAAAGGGTGCAATTCTGGCGCAACTGCCCTATAGCTGTGCGCAAGATCGGATTGCGTTGTATTGCAAACACCGTTGAGCACCCTGCAGCCTGGCGCGTTGCCAGGCGACCCGCTGCCCGGCCAGCCAGATAGAGCGCGTCGCACGCGGCGGCTGCGAAACTTGCGCAATGTGCTGATCGGCTTGCTCGTCATTTTCATTGCCATCTGGCTCGTGCTGTTCATCACCAAAGGGCGGTTTCTGAAAACACCGTTCGAACGCGTGGCAGCTGCCGTGTCCGGCCGCCAGGTTAACGTCTCGGGAGACTTTCAGCTCTATTTCGCTCCGATCGATATCAGGTTCGTCGCCGAAGGGCTGACCATGTCGAATCCCGCCTGGGCCAGCAGTCCCGAACTGTTGACAGCCGGCCGAATTGAAACGCGGGTTGCGCCGCTGTCGCTGCTGTTCGGCAAGCTGCGGCTGCGCTGGCTGGAGCTGGCGGATGCGAAGATCGCGCTGGAATGGAACGCCGACCACAGCGCGAACACCTGGACATTCGACGCAGATGCAGCGCCCCTGATCCTGCCGCGCATCGATCGCGGCTCGCTGGATGCAACAGCGATCAGCTACCGCGATCCGCAGATGCGATTGCGCGCCGCGCTCGATTTTGCATCGATTGTCTCGAGCGATGCAAAGATCGATGGCGCGGTGCGCTTCACCGGCTCCGGGCAGCTGCGCAATACCCCGTTCAAGCTGCGCGGCGCGCTGCTCAGCCCGAACGACACCATGTCCCGCGGCAAGAACCGACTGGCGCTGCAGCTCGACACGGCGCACGACCGTATCGATGTCGGCGGCACATTGCCCGGCCTCGCCGAAATCGAAGGCGTACCGCTGGAAGTGTCGGCGAGAGGCCGCAACGCCGCCGAGTTGCTCGGCATCATCGACATCGCAATTCCCGACACCCGAAGCTACCGCGTCAATGCCGTGCTCGTGAAGCGAGGCCGCAGCTACCGCTTCACCGAAATGGCCGGAACGTTCGGCGCAAGCGACATCGCCGGCCGCTTCATCGTTGCGGCAGGCGGGCCGCGAATCCACATCGACGCCGATCTCGCGACCCGAACGCTGGACATCATCGATGCAGCGCCCTTCATCGGCTACAATCCCGATACCCTCGCCGCCCACGGCCTGCAGGCAGCAGCCGCGCAAACCGGCGCCGCCCCCGCCCGCCTGCTTCCGAACGCAAATCTGCGCGCCGAAAGCCTTCGCGCCTTTGATGCCGATGTCCGCTACACGGTGGCGCGGCTGCGCTCGAAAAGCGTGCCGGTAAGCGATGTTGCCGCTACCTTGAAGCTCGACAACGGCCTGCTGACCCTGTCGCCGTTCGGCTTCACCATGGCGCGCGGCAAGGTATCGTCCGACATAGCAATAGACTGGCGCCGCATGCCGGCGCGTACGCGCTATGACATCAGACTGGGCGCTACGCCATTGTCGCAGCTGCTGAGCGGCTTCGGGGTGGAGGAATCCGGCACCAATGGCACCATCAAGGGCCGAATCGAGCTGGTGGGCGACGGTGACACGCTGCACACGTCACTGGGCTCGGCCAACGGACGCATCGCCTTCATCATCCCGAAGGGCACCTTCTGGACGCGCAACGTGCAGCTTGCCGAACTTGATATCGGCACCTTCGTGCAAAAAATGTTCGAAGGAAAGCTGAAGGTGCCGGTGCGGATCAACTGCGGCCTTGTCGCGTTCACCGTCCGCAACGGAGCTGCCGCCGCAGATCCGATCCTGATCGACACAACCAAGAATGTGATTCTGGGGCGCGGCGGATTCAACTTCGCATCCGAGCGGATGGACCTGGCGTTCAATGCCGACGGCAAGAAGTTCAGTCTGCTATCGGCCCAGTCGCCGGTGAGGGTCGGCGGCACATTCGCGGACCCGTCGCTAGACGTCATCACCCCGGAACTGCTCGGGCGCGCGGGCGCCGGCCTTGGCCTCGCCGTGGCCGCCTTCCCGCCGGCCGCCATCCTGGCCTTTGTCGACGTCGGTGACGCGAAATCCACCGCCTGTGCGCCCGTTCTGGCCGGTGCCAGGGCATCTGGCCAGCGCACCGCCGGCGGCACGGCCCGCGACGATGTGGGTGACGGCAACGCCACAAAGCCCATTCGCAAAAAGTTCCTCGGTATTTTCTAGCCCAAAAGCCTTTCCCCAATATGCCGCACTCGCGCCCGCCCGCTCAACACCCTACATGTCGCACATGCCCGAAAATTCGACCTTGTCCGGCCGTCTCGCCCGCTTCGCCAAGGTAGGCGTCAACCTTGGCGGCTTTGCAACCGGCATTGCCGCTGCGCGCGTTGGCGGGCGGGCGCTGGATGATCCGAAGAATGCAGCGGAACTGAAGCGCGTTCTGGGAAATCTCAAAGGCCCGCTGATGAAGCTGGCGCAGATTCTGGGGAATATTCCCGACGCAGTGCCGCCGGAGTTTGCCAAGCAGCTTGCGGAGTTGCAATCGAATGCGCCGCCGATGGGGGCGGGCTTTGTGCGCCGCCGCATGGCCGGTGAGCTGGGGCCGGACTGGCGGGCGAAATTCGCGGAGTTTTCCCCCGAAGCCGTGGCGGCTGCATCGCTCGGCCAGGTGCACAAGGCAAAGCTGCATTCCGGCGAGACGGTCGCGGTGAAGCTGCAATATCCGGACATGGCGTCTGCAGTGGAGGCCGATCTCGGGCAGCTTGACCTCATGCTGTCCTTGTTTCGCCGGGTCGACTCCAGCATCAACACATCGGAAATCCGCGACGAGCTGGCCGCCCGCCTGCGCGAGGAGCTGGATTATTCCCGCGAGGCAAAGCACCTCTCGCTTTACCGCCACATGCTGGCAGACCACCCGGAAATCCGCG
>JBBRKH010000010.1:0-16415 GCA_038217965.1 Sphingomonadales bacterium
TGTTGCGGGTGTCGCCCGGCCTGAGGGTTGCCGCCTGCCAGGCAAGATGCGCGCCAACCGGAACAAGCGCGAGCAAGACAATTGGATTTGCCGTCCAGACCCACAAGGCAAGTGCCATGAACAGCATTGCAATCGCATAGAACAAGGCAACACCGGGAATGAGCGAGCCGCCCAGCCGGCGCGCCGAAGACTTGATCCCGGCAAGGGCATCGTCCTCGCTGTCTTGCGCGGCGTAGATGCTGTCATAGCCCAGCGTCCAGCAGATGCCTGCCCCGTAGAGCAAGGCGGCAATCGGCCATCCGGGGCGGTCCGCGGGGTCCAGCGCCGCCCAGCCAACCCACACACCCCAGTTGAAGGTCAGCCCGAGCCAGGCCTGCGGCCACCAGGTGATGCGCTTCATGAAGGGATAGGCTGCCACCAGCGCAAGCGAACCAAGTGCGACCAGCTGCGCCTGCAATGGCAGCGCGAGCAGCACGGCCAGCCCGACCAGCGACAGCGCAACAAGAAACAGCCAGCCGGATCGCACGGAGATTGCGCCCGAGGCAATCGGCCGCGCAGCAGTCCGTGCCACCTGCGCATCCAGATCCCGATCGATGATATCATTGTAGACGCAGCCGGCTGCGCGCATGGCGACCGCGCCGATAAAGAACAGCAGCGGAAACTGCCAGCCTTCCGGTGCAAGGAAATACCCGAACAGGCAGGGCCAGAACAGCAGCCACAGGCCTGCCGGGCGATCGAACCGCGCCAGTCGGGCAAAGCTTTGCGCGCGCGGTGGCAGCCGGTCCACCCAGCCTTTCACCGCATCCGGGGTCGTGCTTGCCATAGCCTCCTTTGCGGGAGGTCAGGCGGCGGATGCAAGCCCGCTAGAGCAGGTCGCGTTCCGGTTGCACCAGAACGGCCGCTCTATCTCCTTGTTTTTCCGCGTGGGTTTCTGTCCAGATGATTCCATTTGAACAGACCATGCTCTAGGCAGCCACCTCAAACGGCACGATCTCGCCAGCCAGATAGAGCGCGCGCGCCTTCACGCGGCTGAGCTTGCCCGACGAGGTGCGCGGCAGCGTGCGCGGCGGCACCAGCTCGACCACACAGTTCATGCCGGTGATCGCGCGAACCTTGCCGCGAATGGCATCCTTCAACCGCGCGCGCTCGTCCAAATCGCTGGTGCGGCACTGCACCCGCACGGCCGGTGCTTCTTCACCCTGCGGCGTGGTAATCGAAAAGGCCGCTATGTCGCCGGCCTTGAAACCCTCGAGCTGCTCGATGGCCCACTCGATATCCTGTGGCCAGTGATTCTTGCCGTTCAGGATGATCATGTCCTTGGCGCGGCCCACAATGAAAATGTGGTCGCCAACCAGATAGCCCATGTCGCCGGTGTCCAGCCAACCGTCGACAGACAGGCACGCGCGCGTTGCGGCCTCATCGCGGAAATAGCCCTGCATCACGCCAGGACCCTTCACCATCACGCGGCCGATGTGCCGGTCGCCGAGCGCCTTGCCGTCGGGATCGCGGATTGCGACGACCAGGCCCTGCACCGGCACGCCGCAATCGACGATGGCGCGGTAGCGCACCGGCTTCGTCGGGTCGAGGGGCGCGTCCGCAAAGCCTTCGCCGGCCAGCCGGCGCTCGTCGATCAGATCGCAGACGATGCCCTGGCCCATCGGCGCGACAGATACGGCCAGAGTGGTTTCCGCAAGGCCATAGCTTGGCGTGAAGGCGCCGGCCCTGAAACCGGCAGATGCAAAGGCATCGACGAAGGCCTGGCAGATATCCGGGCGGATCATGTCGGCGCCGTTGCCGGCGATGCGCCAGCGCGACAGGTCGAAGCGGCCTTCCACATTGCTCATCGTGGAGATACGGCGGGCGCATATGTCATAGCCGAATGTCGGCGAATAGGAGAGCGAGTTGCCGGGATTGCGGCTGATGAGGGTGAGCCATGAAAGCGGCCGGCGAGCGAAATCGTCGGTCGACAGATAGTCCACCGACATCTGCGCCGCCATCGGCGACAGCATGCAGCCAACCAGACCCATATCATGATACCAGGGCAGCCAGGACACGCCGCGATCGCCAGGCGCTATTTGCATCGAGACCGCGTGCCCGGTCAGATTGGCCATCACGGCCCGGTGGGTAACCGCCACGCCATGTGGAAAGCGGGTGGAGCCGCTGCTGTATTGCAGATAGGCGGTGGATTCCGGATCGATTGCAGGCAGCGGCGAGTCCGCCTTTGGCAGCGCGGCAAAATCGGCCCAGTCGAGCGCCGGTGCCAGCCCATCGGCGGCCTCGGCGAACATGGCGAGCAGGCTTTGCGGACCGACGACAAGCACAGGTTCGCAGCTTTTCAACTGCACGCGAATTTGCTCGATATAGGCTTCACGGCCCCCGAACGAGGTGGGCAGCGGCAGCGGCACCGGCAGCACGCCGGCATACAGCGCAGCAAAGAAAGCGGCAGCAAATTCCGGGCCTGTTTCGGCAATCATGGCAATCCGGTCACCCGGCCGGATCGGCAGACCAAGCACCGAAAGCGCCAGCGCGCGGGCATCTGAAGCCAGTTCCGAATAGGGATAGGTTCGCAGCAAAGTGGCGCGGGCATCATGAAAGCTGAAGCCGGTAGCGCCGGTTGCGGCATAGTCCAGCGCTGCAATCAGCGTCTCGTGGCGACCGGTCACGAAGGGAATGCCCGACATGAGGGGCGCTGGAAAATGGCCGCTGGCCGGGTTAAGCTCTGGGCCAAGCTCGGTCCCTAGCTCGGGGCCTGGCGCGATTGTCGGCTCGATACGCACATCCTGCACTGGCGAATCCCTTAATGCCCGACCTTTCATGTGCGGGCTTTGCAACCACCCGTCTCTGGCCGAGATTGGCGTTCAAATAAGGCCGGAACTGTGGCAGCAAGGTGGCAATGGCGGTAGCAAAATCAAAATATGCGCGAAAAGAGCGCAAACCGCCACCGCCGCTTGATGCTGGCGGCCTCGATGCGGCCGCATTGCGCTATGTCGAGCGGTTTCAGACCACCCGCGCCCGGCTGGTCCGCCTGCTGCGGCAAAAACTGCGCGAACGAGGCTGGGCAGGAGATTCAGAACCCGATCCCGAGGCAGTGGCGGAGCGGCTGGCCGCGCTGGGCTATATCGACGATGCCGCCTTCGCCGATGCCAGGGCCCGGGGCATGGCCCGCAAGGGGATGGGCGGCGGCCGGGTGCGGCAGTCGCTGGCGGCTTATGGGGTAGCGGCAGACGATGCCGCGCCGGCACTTGCGGGGGTGGATGGTTTTGCCGCAGCGATCGAACTCGCGCGCCGCAAGCGGCTGGGTCCGTGGGGACTGCCTGCAACCGATCCGAAAACGCGGCAAAGGCAATTGGCTGCCATGGCGCGCGGCGGGCATGATTTTCGCATGGCCAGGGCAATTCTTGCTGCACCGGACATCGCAGCGGCAGAGGCGCTGCGCGACGATTATTCCTGAGCACCGCTATTCCCGAGCGCCACTATTCCTGAGCACCGCGTCCGAAGTCGGGTGCCGCGGTGTCTTGTCCGGCCTCGACGATCGCCTGCCGGATGGCGCGCGACTGGCTGAAGCGGGCGTGCAGGGTATCGCCGTCTCCCCATCGGATGGCCCGCTGCAGGGCAGACAGATCCTCCGAAACGCGGGCCAGAACCTCCAGCACGGCGTCCCTGTTGTACAGGAACACATCGCGCCACATGGTGGGATCGGAGGCTGCGATGCGGGTGAAATCACGGAATCCGCCGGCCGAATATTTGATGACCTCACCCTCCGTTACGCCCTCCAGATCGGCGGCTGTGCCAACGATCGAGTAGGCGATCAGGTGCGGGATATGGCTAGTGACGGCGAGCACGAGATCATGGTGCCGGGCGTCCATCGTCTCGACCTTCGAGCCGAGCCGCGTCCAGAACTCCGTCACTCCGGCGACCGCTGCATCGTCTGTGGCCGGCGCCGGTGTCAGGATGCACCAGCGGCCCTCGAACAGGGTGGCGAAGCCGGCATCCGGACCGGATTTCTCGGTGCCCGCCACCGGATGTGCCGGCACCAGATGCACGCCCGTCGGCAGCAGCGGTGCCAGCACATCCAGCACGACGCCCTTGGCCGAGCCAACGTCGCTGATGATCGTGCCCGCTGAAAGCTCCGGCGCAATCTCTGCCATCACCCCGGCAAAGGCACTCAAGGGCACCGCCAGCAGCACCAGATCGGCATCCACGACCGCCGCGCCGGCGCCATCGGTCACATCGTCGGCAAGGTCCAGCGCCAGCACCCGCGCGCGAACACCCGGATCAGCATCCGTCACCACCAGTTTCACGGTCGGCATATTCGCTCGTATGGCGCGCGCCAGCGACGAGCCGATGAGGCCCATGCCGATGATGGCGACGCGCGCAAACGGCAGCATCAGGCTGCTTGCGCAATATCGGCCAGCGCGGCGATCACGCCGGATGTTTCCTGCTCGGTGCCAACCGAGATGCGCAGCGCGTGCGGCAAGCCCTGGCCCGGAAGCCAGCGGGTGATATACCCTCTTGCAATGAGGCCCTCGTGCACGGACCTTGCTGCCATCGGCCCGGTCTCCGGGCAGGTCACCAGCACGAAATTCGTTTCCGATGGCACCGCGCGCAGGCCGTGATTGCCCAGCCGAGCGACCCCGGCTGCCAACCGCGCGCGCTGTTCGCGGTTGCGAATGCGGCAGCTGCGCACGAAATCCTGATCGCCCAGCGCTGCCTCGGCTGCCGCCAGCGCGGGCACCGAAATCGGAAACGGTGCCCGCACCCGGTTGATTTCGCCAATCACCGCCGCCGGCCCCGTGGCCCAGCCCACACGCAGCCCGCCAAGCCCGTATATCTTCGAAAATGTCCGCGTCACCAGCACGTTCTCGCGGCAACGCGCCAATTGCAGCCCGCCGTCCGGATCGGGGTCGTCGAGATATTCGGCATAGGCCTGATCAAGCACCAGCAGCACACGCTGCGGGAGAAGTTCGGCCAGCCGCGCCACGTCCGCGCGCGCAATCATCGTGCCGGTCGGGTTGTTGGGGTTCGCCAGAAAGACGATGCGGGTGTCCTCGCGAACGGCGGCAAGCAGCGCGTCGATGTCGGCGGTATAGTCCATATCCGGTGCCGCGATGGGCAGGGCGCCCGCGCGCATCGCGGCAATCGGATAGACCATGAAGCCGTGGCGGACATAGACGACGCTGTCGCCCGGCGCGCAGTATATTGCCGGCAACAGCTGCAGGATCTCGTCGGACCCGGTGCCGCAGACGATGCGATCGGCATCCAGCCCGTGCACTGCTGCAATCTTTTCGCGCAGGCCAGCCGCTGTGCCATCGGGATAGCGGTGCAACCCTTCGGCAGCCTCCCGGAGTGCTGCGACAGCAGCCGGACTGGCGCCCCAGGGATTTTCGTTGGACGACAGCTTGACCGGGCTGGCATGGCCTCCGGCTTTGGCGGAGCCGGGAACATAGGGGCTGATTTCGCTGATCCAGCGGTTGGGGATGGGGCCTGTCATGGCCTGCCACTACGGGCGGAGGCGTCTGCAGTGCAAGCATTTGCCGCTTGGCGCCAGGGCAGTGCGACTGCTAACGCCGCCTGCCGTGTCGACATTTGTTCATCACACCGCAGTGCGCCTGGCGGCCGATCTGCCGCTGGAGAGCGGGCAACGCCTGCCGACGCCTTCGATCGCCTACGAAACGCTGGGCACACTCAATGCCGACCGCTCCAATGCCGTCCTCGTGTGTCACGCTTTGACCGGAGATCAGTATGTGGCGACCGCGCATCCCGCAACCGGCAAGCCGGGCTGGTGGACCCGTATGGTGGGCGCCGGCAGGCCGATCGACCCGGCCCGCCATTTCATCCTGTGCGCCAATGTCATCGGCGGGTGCATGGGCAGCGAAGGTCCCGCCAGTCTGCGCCCCGGCAGCCTTGGTTCGGACGGCACGCTGTGGGGCCTCGATTTTCCGGTCATCACCATAGCCGACATGGTGCGCGCGCAGGCGGCGCTGCTCGATGCGCTGGGGATCGACACGCTGCTCGCAGTGGTTGGCGGATCGATGGGCGGTATGCAGGCCCTGCAATGGCCGGTCAGCTATCCAGATCGCGTCCGTTCGGTCGTGGCGATTGCCACCGCGACCCGTCACAGCGCACAGAATATCGCCTTCCATGAAGTCGGTCGGCAGGCGATCATGGCCGATCCGCGCTGGAAGGGCGGCGCCTACGGGAAGGCCGCGCCGACGGCAGGGCTCGCAGTCGCGCGCATGGCGGCGCACATCACCTACCTGTCGGAAGCGGGACTCACCGCGAAATTCGGCCGATCGCTGCAGGATCGCGCGGGTCTTTCGTTCGGCTTCGATGCCGATTTCCAGATCGAATCCTATCTTCGCCACCAGGGCATGAGCTTCGTCGACCGCTTCGATGCAAACTCCTACCTCTACATAACCCGCGCGATGGACTATTTCGACCTTGCCGCCCCGCATGAGGGCAAGCTCGCGAGCGCCTTTGCGCAAACCAGCGCCCGATTTTGCATAATAGCCTTCGATTCAGACTGGCTCTATCCGACCAGCGAATCCCGCCGGACCGTGCAGGCACTGGTGGCCGCCGGCCGCCATGTCAGCTTCGTCGAGCTTGCAAGCCCGCATGGGCACGACAGCTTCCTGCTGGAATCGCCCGCATTGAATGCGGTGGTAGACGGCTTTCTGCGCGCCGGCGAGCAACAGCAGCAAGGGCCGGTATGATGAGCCTGCCACCGCAGTTGCAGCAGGTTGCGCTGCAGATTCCGCATGGCGCATCGGTGCTCGATGTCGGCTGCTCCAGCGGCCTGCTGCTGGCGTGGCTGCGCGATCATCGTGGTGTCGATGGGCGCGGCATCGAGCTTGATGGCGCGCGTGTCGCTGCCGCCGTCGGGCTTGGGTTATCGGTGGTGCAGGGCGATGCCGATCGGGATCTTGCCGCCTTCCCCGATCAATCCGTGGATTATGCGATCCTGTCGGAAACGTTGCAGGCCATGCGCGCGCCGGCAACCGTGTTGGCCGAGCTGCTGCGCATCGGCCGACGCGCGGTGGTCGCTTTCCCCAATTTCGGTCATTGGCGGGTGCGGCTGGATCTGCTGCTCAAGGGCCGTATGCCGGTGACCCGCACTCTGCCCACAAGCTGGCACGAGACGGAGAATATCCATCTTTGCACGGTGAATGATTTCAAGTCGCTGGCGGCAGCGCGGGGATATCGGATCGAGCGCGAGGCCTATTTGTCGGGCGAGGCCCGGGTGGCAAGTCTGCCGAATCTGCGCGCCGATCACGCGCTGTTCGTGTTGAGCAGCTAGGGTCAGGACCTGGGGGGAGGCGAACCCCCCCCCACGCTTTCAAGCTTTTGCTTCGGCGAGCTTCGCCATGACATGCTTGTGCAGCCAGATGTTCATCGATGCCGAATCATTCATGTCGCCCGTGTAGCCGAGGTCTTCGGCCATCTCCTTGCGCGAGGCCAGCGACGAATCCATGCCCACCAGCTTCATCAGATCGACGATGGAACTTTTCCAGTTGGAAGGCTGACCGGATTCGTTGGCCATGTATTCCAGCGTCGCCATCACATCGACCGCTTGTGCCACCGGTGCGGCGGCTGCTGCGCTTGGCGCTGCATTCGCGGGTGCAGCCACCGGTGCAGCCGGCTTCGGCGCGGTCTTGGCCGCGGCCGGCGAGCCGAAAATCTTGTCCTTGAGTGTCGAAAAAAGTCCCATCGATTCCTCCTTTTATGTGCTGGCCATGATTTGCTGAAACTGTTCTGCGGCATTTCTGTTTCATCTTCAATCGTCAACTGCCAGTTTCGCCGAAGCCGAGTGGAACACCGGCATCCGGCACAAAGCCATACAATGGCTCGTTCGGCAGCGCTGCCGCCAGCGTTTCGCGCGCCACCAGCAGGCAATCCATGTCGATGCCCGTGCGCAGCCCCATGGCTTCCAGCATGAACACCAGATCCTCCGTCACGATGTTGCCCGATGCTCCCGGCGCAAACGGGCAGCCGCCCAGCCCGCCCTGCGACGAATCGAACGTCGTGATGCCGACATCGAGGCCCGCCACAACGTTTGCAAGCCCCAGTCCGCGCGTGTTGTGCAGGTGCAGCCCGGTCAATTTCGAAGCGCCGATTTCGGCGTGCACGGCGCGAACAAGCCGCCTCACCTGCTCCGGGTTGGCATAGCCGGTGGTATCCGAAAGCCCGATCTCGTCGCAACCCAGCGCCATCAGGCGGCCGGCGATGCGCAGGATATCATCATCGGCAATTGCGCCTTCCAGCGTGCACCCGAAGGCGGTGGAGATTGCCCCTTCGAACTCTGGCCGGGTGTCTGCCGGCTGCGCCCGAAGCAGGCCGGAAATGCGCTCGACCTCTTCATACACCTGCGCGTGCGTGCGCCGCAGGTTCTTCAGGCTGTGGGTTTCGGATGCCGAAAAGGGCAGGGTGATCTTGTGTGCGCCGGCCGCGATCGCGGCCTCCGCTCCGATTGCATTTGGCACCAGTGCGGCCACGCGCAGCCCGGCATGCGCCCTGGCATGCGCCACAATTGCCGCTGTATCCGCCAGCTGCGGCAGGATGTGCGCCGGCACGAAACTTCCGACCTCGATCTCCCGCACGCCGGCCGCCACAAGCGCATCAATCCATGCCAGTTTGGCCGCAGTCGGCAGCACGGCCGCGATGGATTGCAGGCCATCGCGCGGGCCCACTTCGCTCACCAGCACGTCGATACCGTCCATCACGCCCATGCCTGCCTCGCCAATCTTGCCTTTGACCACTTGTCCGGACATATGAGCCAACCGCTGCCGGGGAACAAGCATGTCCGCCAAACCGCTCGCAGGCCTGAAGGTCGTGGAATTCACCCACATGGTGATGGGGCCTGCTGCGGGGCAGATATTCGCCGATCTCGGCGCCGATGTGATCAAGATCGAGCCTTTGGGTGGCGACGCGACCCGTCGGCTGCTCGGTTCGGGCGCCGGGTATTTCCCGATGTACAACCGCGGCAAACGCTCGATTTGCCTCGACCTGAAAATGCCAGCCGCAAAAGAGATCGCTGCAGACCTTGTGGCATCGGCCGATTTCCTCATCGAAAATTTCCGCCCCGGCGCCATGGACCGGCTCGGGCTTGGCCACGACACGCTGCGAATGCGCAATCCGCGGCTGATCTACATCAGCGAAAAGGGATTTCTTGCCGGCCCCTACGAGCACCGGACGGCACTCGACGAAGTGGCGCAGATGATGGGCGGGCTTGCCTACATGACGGGTCCGCCGGGTCGCCCGCTGCGGGCCGGGGCTTCGGTCATCGATGTGGCGGGCGGGATGTTCTCGGTCATCGCGGCCCTTGCGGCCCTGGCCGAGCGGGAGCGCACCGGAGAGGGCCAGAAAGTGTCCGCCGCGTTGTTCGAGACGACCGTCTATTTCGTCGGCCAGCACATGGCGCAGGAGGCGGTAACCGGCAAGGCAGCCGCACCGATGCCGGCACGGATCAGTGCCTGGGCGATTTACGATGTGTTCGAAACAGCAGACGATGATGCGGTTTTCATCGGCGTCGTCACCGATGCGCTATGGGAAAACTTCTGCATGCTGTTCGAGCTGCAAGACCTCTGGGCCAATCCGGACTGGCGGGCCAACAATGCCCGCGTTCTGGCCCGCGATGCCATCATGCCGAAGGTGCGCGCCCGGCTCAAGGAGCTGACCAAGCCGGAGCTCATTGCCAGACTGGATGGGTCGGGATTGCCTTTTGCGCCGATCGGTCGCCCGGAAGACCTGTTCGAAGACCCGCATCTGCTGGCCAGTGGCGGCCTGGCCAGGGTTGTTCTTGCCGATGGCCAGCATACCCTGCTGCCGCTGATACCGGTTGAAATGGCAGGCGATCGCCCGCGAGCCGATGGCAGGTTGGCAATGATCGGCGAGCACAGCGACGCCATTCTGCGGGAGCTTGGAAAAACGGATGCCGGGATTGCCGCCCTCAGGGCGGACGGCGCGGTTGCTTGACACGGATGCAGGATTGCAGACTGGAAATACATGCCGCAATCCGTTGCATCTGCCAGGACAACGCCAGCTGTTTTTATGGACGGGCCATGATCATGCCGGATGACAAGCCTTGACCCTTGAACCGTCCAAACGAGATGAAATCGCCGCATTGGAAGCCGCATTCCTGCGTCTGAAGGCGTTTCTGGAGGGCCATGGTCTTCCGCCAGGCGCTGCGGTGGATGCAATATGGGCGGCCCGGAAACTGGCCATTTCCGAGGAGGATGCGCACTGCATCCTGGCTCAGCTGATGGCGGCCGGCCTGGTCGAGGAAACGGCAGCCGGCGGCCTGTGCGTCGCAACCGACGTGGCACGCCAGCGGCGAAATCTCTCCGCCCGGATCGCGCCAACCCTCGTCGCAATGGCGCAGCTTGCAGCCGCCGCCGCAAGCGAAGCCGATATTGCCGGCCTCCTGGCTGCGCGAAATCGCATGGACAGCGCCATAGCCGCAATGGACAGTGTGGCGCGCGCAACCGCCTACCGCGACGTCATCACCAGGCTAGCGGCTGCCACCGGCAACCGCTTCTACCGGCTGGCGGCCGCACAGCTTCTCGACGAAGCCGGCGACATGATCGACGCGCTGACCGCCATCGATCTGAAAATCTACACCTCTGACAGCCGGGGCGGTGAAATGCTGCGCATGGTGCAGGCGATTGCGGCACGCAATCCCATCCTTGCCGGGCAGGCCGCGCAGGATCATGCCCTGATCGTCACGATGCGGCTCGACAAACTGTAGCTGCAAGGCTGCCAGGGGAACGCCCGGCACGGGATGTTTGCCGACGCAGCTTCTCCCCCGCTATTTCCCAGCAGCAGGTCTTCAGGCTTTGGCCTTCCCGTCGAAAGCGACAAGGAGGAAGGCCTGTTCTTCGGCCACTTCGCGCAAGGATTCGAAACGGCCGGATTTGCCGCCGTGGCCCGCCCCCATGTTGATCTTCAGCAGCAGCAAGTTGTCGTCGGTCTTCACAGCGCGGATGCGGGCTGCCCATTTCGCCGGCTCCCAATAGGTGACGCGTGGGTCCGACAGGCCGCCGGTTATCAGCATTGCCGGGAAATCCTGTGCCTTCGTCTGTTCGTAGGGTGACAGTTGCAGCAGGCGCCTGAAGACCATCGGATCCGCCACAGGGTTGCCCCATTGCGGCCATTCGCCCGGCGTCAGCGGCAATGTTTCATCGACCATGGTGTTGAGGATGTCGACGAACGGGACATGCGCAACGATGGCGCGCCACAAGCTGGCATCCTGATTCACCACCGCGCCCATCAGCCAGCCGCCGGCCGAGCCACCGCTCGCCGATGTGAAGCCGGGGCGGCCGAAGCCCTTCGCATGGAGATGCTTCGTCACGTCGATGAAATCATCGAAGGTGGCGCCGCGCTTTTCGAGTTTGCCATCAAGATACCATTGATAGCCGAGGTCGTCCCCGCCGCGCACATGCGCGATGGCATACGCAAAGCCGCGGTCCAGCAAAGACAGCCGGGCGGTCGAGAAGCTGGGCGGAATGGCGATGCCGTAGGAGCCATAGCCATAGACATGCAGCGGTTGGCTGCCGTCCTTGCGAAAGCCTTTCTTGTAGACAACCGACACAGGCACCATCGTGCCGTCTCGTGCCTTGGCCAGCAATCGCTCGGTGGCATAGAGCGAGGCATCATATCCAGACGGAATCTGCTGCACTTTCCGTGAGACAAGCGCATCTGTTGCCACCGAATAGTCGAACACCGTGTTGGGCGTCACCATCGAACTATAGGCCAGCCGAAGCTCTGGCGCGTCCGGCTCTGCATTGGTGCCGATGGAGGCGCTGTAGCTGGCTTCCGGGAAGGCAATGCGGCGTTCGCTGCCGTCTGGAAAGCGCAACCGGACATGGTCCAGGCCGGCTCCCCGTTCCTCGATGGCCAGATACGAGGTGAAAGCGGTCAGGTCGGTCAGGTACACGTCGTCCGAGCCGGCAATCAGCGGTGTCCATTCGCCGGGCGAAGCGGTGCTGGCGGTTGCGATGCGAAAATTCACATGCTCGTCGTTGGTGAGGACATAGATACGGTCGCCCGACGCATCGACCGAGTAGCGGACACCCGACTTCCGCGGGCGGACGATGCGCGCCGGGGCGGCAGGATCGGCTGCATCGATCAGCCGTTGTTCGGTGGTGTCGCTTTCGCTGCTGGTCACCACGATCCAGCGCCGATCCTGCGTTAATGCAACGGAAAGCCAGTAGCTTGCGTCTTTTTCCTCATACAGCATAGCATCGCTGGCAGGATCGCTGCCCAGTCGGTGCAGATACAATTTGTTGGGGCGCCATTCGGCCGATGCCCGCGTCCACAGCAGAGCTTTCGAATCGGCGGCCCAGGCAACTGCGCCTATGCTGTCGGTCGCAATGGTTTCCAGATCCTCGCCCGTGGCGAGATCGCGGATGCCAAGCGTGAATCGCTCCTTGCCATCGGTATCCTGGCTCCAGGCCAGCAGCTTGCCGTCCGGCGAAACCGCAAAGGTGCCGAGGCTGAAATAGGTCTTGCCCTTGGCGAGCGTTGTTTCCGACAGGATCAGCTGGTCCGGGCCACCCGCACGCGGCTTCCGGTACCAGTTGCGGTATTGCCCGCCGGCTTCGAACGCCCACCAATAGAGAAACGCGCCGTCGGGATAGGGCACACTGGAGTCATCGTCCTTGATGCGGCCCTTGAGCTCCGAAAACAGCGTTTCGACCAGCTGGGAATGCTCGCCCATGCGCTGCTCGAAATATGCGTTTTCAGCGGTCAGATAGGCAAGGATTTCCGGGTCATCGACCTTGGGATAGCTCTTGTCCCGCAGCCACGCATAGGGATCGTCCACCGTGATGCCGTGCATGGTCATCCGGTGCTTGCCGACGCGGGCGACGGGCGGCTTCGGATTGCCGATTTTGCCCGTTGCGCCTTGGGCGAGGGCAGCGCCAGGCAATGTGGCGGCGAGGGAGCTGGCGACGAATGTTCTGCGATTCATGGTCGTCAATAATCAGACCCGAAGCAGACGCGCAACCGCTTTGGCGGCTTCTGCCAGCCCCTTTCCGCATGTCGTGAGCAACGCCAGGTTTGCGCCCGACCTGTTTGCGGGCTGAAGGCGGGCATTCCGAATGCGGCATCCGCGCCCGGAGGAGGTGGACATCGTTGCCACTCTCAAGCCGAAGGCCAGCTGCGGCGTGCTCTTCCCGTGCTGCAACACCAGGCAGCTCAGCGTCTGACCAGCAGCAGCGCCGAGGCGATCATCAGGGCGCCGATGATCTCCACGGCGCCCAGTGTTTCGCCAAACGCAAGCCAGCCGGCGGCAGCGCTGACCAGCGGTTGCATCAGCAGCCCGATGCCAACGATGAACGCGGGCAGGCGGCCGGTGGCGAACACCATCAGGCCCTGGCCGATCAGCTGGCTGGAAGCCGCGAGCGCCACGACCGGCCGCCAGTCGGTGGGCCAGAAGACGCCGGGCTCCAGCAGGGCAACCGGCAGCAGCAGACCGGCACTCAACAAAGTGGACATGCCGAGCACTGTGGAGGTTGTCAGCCGGTCGCGCAGCCGCATGATGACGAGCAGATAGCCGGTGTAGAAGGCAGCGGCGAGCAGGCTCAGCAAATCCCCAAGCAGGTGCGCGGACGACATCTGCGCCGACGATCCGAACAGCAGCAGGGCACCCGCCAACGCCAGCGCAAGCGCCCGGGCCGTGCTGGCAGATGGGCGTTCGTTTTTGATCAGGATGGCCCAGCCGGCGAGCATGAAGGCGGTGGTGTTGGCAAACAGGGTGGCATTGGCGGTTGTGGTGCGGACGATTCCAAGGTGCCACACCGCCAGATCGGCGGCGAAGAGGGCGCCGGCGGCAAGGCCGAGACCCCAGGGCAGGGCGGCCAGCGACAGCGACGCGGCTTCGCGGCGGCTAAGGAGCAACGCGACTGCGAGCAGCACGGGGGTGGCGAGCGCCATGCGCCAGAAGGCGGACGCGACGGGGCCGGTGTCGGCGACGCGCACCAGCATCGGCCCGAAGGCAAGCAGCGACGAGCCAACGAAAAGGGCGGCCAGCGGGCGGCTGGGAAGCGAAGGGTTCAGGCGAGGCCGGAGACGAAGTCGCGGAGGTCTGCGAGCAGCAGCTCCGGCTCTTCCAGTCCGGCGAAGTGACCGCCGCGCGGCATGGCGGTGTAACGCTGCACATTGTAGCCGCGCTCCACGATGCTGCGCGGCGGAAAGGCGAGCAGATCGTGCGGGAAGGCGGCGACGCCGGTGGGCACTTCGATGCGCCGGCCAGCGGGGATGCTGAAGCCGCCCTCCAGAAACATCCCGCGATAAATCCACGTGGCAGAAAGAAAGCTGCGGGTGGAAAGGTAGATCATGATGGTGGTGAGCAGCGTGTCCATCGGGAACGGCGGCTCGACCACCTGTCCGGCGCTATCCGACCAGCCGCAGTATTTTTCGGCGAACCAGGCGGCGACGCCGACGGGTGAGTCCATCATCGCAAAGCCGAGCGATTGCGGCTTGGTCGCCTGCAGCATCAGATAGCCGGTTTCGGTCAGGCGGGTGAGGCGGGCCTTGGCGAGCCAGGCCTGCTCGTCCGCCGTTTCGGCATGCATGTCCGCCGATCGCAGGCCGTAGCCGTTCAGGTGAATGGCCTGCACGCGGGCCGAATCGAGGCCGAGCCAGCCGCCTATCACGCTGCCCCAGTCGCCGCCCTGATAGAGGAAATGATCGTAGCCGAGCTTGCCCATCAGCGCATCATAGAGCCGGGCGACACCGCGCGGGCCGATCGGGTTCTTCGGCTTGTCGGACCAGGCGTAGCCGGGGAGCGAGGGAGCAATCACATGGAAAGCGGGGTGCGAAGGGTCTTCCGGTTCGGCCAAGCGATCGACAAGGCTGTCGAATTCCAGCACCGAGCCGGGCCAGCCGTGTGCGATGAGCAGCGGATGGGCATCCGGGCGGGATGAGCGCCTGTGGATGCAGTGCAGGTGAAAGCCGGGCTCGATTTCCACGCGGAAATGGGGGTGGCGGTTGAGCGCGGCGACAGCGGCGGGCCAGTCGTAATGGTGCAGCCAATGGTCTTGCAGGCGCTGCATATAGGCGCGGTTGGCGCCATGCTCCCAGCCATGGTTCTGCGGCTCCTCGAAAAAGCGGAACGCTGCGACCTTCTCGCGAACCCAGGCGGCTTCATCGCGATTTTCGGGGATTGTGAAGGCGGAAATGCTCATGCCGCAATCGCCGTCTTGCGCTCTGCCCGGATGGCGGCGGCGGTTTTTTCCGCGATCATCATGGTCGGCGCGTTGGTGTTGCCGCTGATGAGGAACGGCATGATGGAGGCATCGACCACCATCAGACCTTCAACGCCGTTTACATGCAGGCCGGGATCGGTGACGGCTTCGGCGTCGGGGCCCATGCGGCAGGTGCCGACCGGGTGGTAGATGGTTTCCGCCCACTGGCGCAGCGCGTCCAGCACGGCGGGCCCTTGCACATCGGGGCCGGGCCAGACCTCGCCGGCATTGTAGGGGGCAAGTGCCGGTTGCCGGCCGATGGTTCGGGCGAGTTCGACGCCTTTCAGCAGCGTTGCCACATCTTCGGGAGCGGAGAGGTAGCGTGGGTCAATCGCTGGATGCGCCTTGGGATCAGCGGATTTCAGGCGGATTTCACCGCGGCTTTCGGGCCGCACCTGGCAGACGTGCAGCATGTAGCCATGGTCGGGCGCAAGCCCGCCTTCGCCGTGCGCCTTGCCGAGCGCGGGGATGAAATGCAGCTGGATATCGGGCGCTGCCAGGCCCTCGCGGGTTGCAACAAAGCCGCCCACGGCGGTCGGCATATAGCTGGCGTTGCCCTCCTTGCGGACGATCCAGTCGATCGCGGCACCCATCTTGGTGAGAAACCTGCTGTTGCCGTTCAAGGTGATCGGCTGCGTGCAGCGCCACTGGATCAGGACATCGAGGTGATCCTGCAGATTCTGGCCAACCTGCGCCCGGTTGGCAACGACGTCTATGCCATGCGATTGCAGGTGGGCGGCCGGGCCGATACCGGACAGCATCAGAAGCTGTGGCGAATTGATGGCGCCGCCAGAAAGGATGATGCGCCGGCCATTCACCTGCTGGCCGCCGGAATATGCAACGCCTGTGGCCCGCCTCCCCTCGAACAGAACGCGCTCGGCCAGCGCGCCGGTGATGATCTTCAGATTCGGCCGGCGACGGACCTCGGCGGAGAGGTAGGCGCGGGCGGCGGACCAGCGTTGGCCCCCGGAAATCGTGCTGTCATACGCGCCGGCGCCTTCGAATTGCGCCCCGTTGAAATCGTCGGTGCGTGGGTGGCCGGCCTCAACTGCTGCTTCGATGAAGGCCGTGTTGAGCGGATGCGGCAGCGCGCGGCGGGTTGTGGCGAGCGGACCACCGGTGCCGTGGAAGGCGCTGGAACCGCGATCCGAATTTTCGGATTGCAGGAAG
>JBBRKH010000011.1:0-15961 GCA_038217965.1 Sphingomonadales bacterium
GGCGCTATTCCATCAGCCTGGACGTGGCCGGCGCATTGCTGGAGCGCCTGACCGGAAAGACGCTGGATGGCGTGTTCGCCGATCAGCTTTTCCGCCCGCTCGGCATGGCCGACACCAGCTTCTGGCTGAGCCCGAAGCAGCTGCCGCGCCTCGCCAACAGCTACGCCTGGATTGATCCGAAAACCTTCAAGCCGGCCGACAGGCCGACGCTCGTGGACAGCGCTGCAAAGACCGAATGGGCCGAACGACCGGCGATGCTGGCAGGCGGCGCCGGCCTCGTCTCGTCGGCGGAGGATTATGCCCGCTTTGCCCAGCTGATGCTGAACGAGGGGATGTTCGAAGGCAAGGTGCTGCTGCCGCGCGCAACCGCGCGGCTTGCCATGGCCAATCAGATGCCGCCGGGCGTGTTCTTCGAGAAGACACAGGGATTTTCCGCTGGCGGACGCACCACCCTGTTCGATACCACGACGCGTGCGGACGGCTTGCGGCCGGGTGTCTGGGGCTGGGGCGGCGCTGCGGCCACGACCTTTGCGGTCGATCAGGTGCGCGGCCAGGCCGTGGTGATGATGCTGCAATCGCTGCAGGCTGAAAAAGGCCCCAATTCCCTGGATCTGGCGCGCGCCCGCAACGTCGACCTGCGTACCTAGGCGTGCCGCTCGCCAACCACCCGCTGCGCGACCGCATTGTTTCCGAAATGCACATGCGGCGCATGCCGGCGCTGTCGGCGCCTGCGCTGATGGTGCAGGTGGTGCGGCTGGTCGATCCCGCCGACCGCGAAGCAGAGCATGCGCATGTCGCAAAAATGCCCGATGTGCCGAGGCGGGAGGCAACCATCTCGGCGCGCCACGTCAACGGCCAGACACCGCGCGGCATCGACTTTCTGTGGGAACGCCACAGCGAGGCAACGACGGCAACTACGATACTGCCGCGCGATGGCGGCGATCCTTTCGCCGCCAATCCGGGCGATCTGGCAGCGTTGGGGTGGCTTTCGGAGGCGCCCGGCGGCGTGCTGCGAGCAGTGAAGGTGGGCATCGTGCAAGACGAGGCAGAAGCGCTCGCGGTCGCGCCGGCCATTGGCTTCAGCGAGCGCGATCTGGTGAGCTGCCGGATCGGCGAGGTGCGGCTGTGGTCAGACTTTCTGCTGCACGCCGACGGTTTCGGTCGCCTGCTCGTGGCGGCGGGGGCCACTCTGCCGGCTGATCTGGGCAGGCTGGTCCAGCAGGTGCAGGAGCTGGGCAATTATCGCAATCTGGCACTGCTTGGTCTGCCACTGGCGCAGGCCGAAGCGCCGCAGGTGGCAGCGCTTGAAGCCGAGCTGGTGATCATCGCCGAGCGCATGGCCAGAGGGGAGGGCGATCCGGCACTGCTTGACGAGCTGTGCCAATTGTCTGCCCGCGTCACCGAGATCACCGCCACCACCGCCTACCGGATGAGCGCCACCGCCGCCTATGCCAGCATCGCGCAGGACCGGCTGGCCGCGCTTTCCTCCACCCGCATCCCGGGCTTCCAGACGCTGGAGGAATTCACCGACCGGCGGCTGTTGCCCGCGGTGCGCACCTGCGCCTCGTTCGTCGCACGGCTGGAGGCGCTTTCGGTGCGCATCGAGCGGGCCACTTCGCTGCTGCGCACGCGCGTCGAAATGACCGTGCAGGCGCAGAATGTCGATCTGCTGAAATCCATGGAGCGCAGCGCGGCCAGGCAATTGCGCCTGCAGCAGCTGGTCGAGGGCCTTTCGGTCGTCGCCGTCAGCTACTATGCCGTCGGCCTGCTGGTCTATCTGTTCCGCGGCATCGCCGGCCCGATGGACGTGACGCAGGAGCAGCTTGCAGCATTGGCGGTGGTTCCGGTGTTTTTCTGCGTGTGGCTCTACATGCGGTGGCGCGTTCGTCGCATCGGGCCGGAGGTGTGAACGGTCTCGAACGCTGGCGAGCGGGGGTTCGCTGGGTGCTTGCGGCAGCCTTCTTCATCGCCGGTGTCGCGCATCTGCGCTCGCCCGAACCATTTCTGGCCATCACGCCGGAGTGGGTCCCGATGCCGCTCGCCGTCATTCTGTTCACCGGCGTGTGCGAAATCCTCGGCGCCATCGGCCTGCTGATTCCCCGCCTGCGCCGCTTTGCCGGCATCATGCTGGCGCTGTATGCCGTGTGCGTGTTTCCGGCCAACATCCACCACGCAATCGAGGGCATTGCCATCGGCGGCAGCGCGCTCGGCTGGGGCTATCATCTGCCCCGCCTCGCCTTCCAGCCGGTCATCGTCTGGCTGGCGCTGTTCGCCGGTGGCGTCATCGACTGGCCGTTTGCAACGCGACCTAACCGCGAATCCTGATGGACAATGCGTGCGCCGCCAGCCCCTCGGCATCCGCAAGCGTTGCTGCTGCATCGGCAAGCGCGGCAAAGCCGGCCGGCCCGGCCTCCAGAAACGTCGTCCGCTTCAGAAAATCCTTGCAGCCAAGCCCGCTGGCAAAGCGCGCGCGGCGGCTGGTGGGCAGAACATGGTTCGGCCCGCCGATATAGTCGCCGATCGCCTCCGGCGTGTGCGCGCCGATGAAGATTGAGCCGGCATTGCGGATGCCGGCGAACAGCGGCTGTGGATCGACGGTCAAAATTTCGAGATGCTCGGGCGCCAGCGCATCGACCAGCCGCGCCACCTCGTCCAGATCATCCACCAAGATGATGCAGCCAAAGCGCTCCCAGCTCGCGCGCGCCGTGGTTTCGGTGGACAGCTGCGGCAGCAGGCGCTCGACCCAGCCTGCCACCGCATCGGCCAGTGTCGGCGAATCGGTGATGAGAATTGCCTGCGCCAGCGGATCATGCTCGGCCTGTGACAGCAGATCGGCGGCAATCCAGTCAGCCCGTGCGCTGGCGTCCGCGACCACCAGTATCTCCGAAGGCCCGGCGATCATGTCGATCCCCACCGTTCCGTAGAGCTGCCGCTTCGCTTCCGCCACCCAGGCGTTGCCGGGGCCGACGATCACATCGCAGCGCGGGATGGGCGCGGTGCCAAAGGCGAGCGCCGCCACGGCTTGCGCACCGCCGATGCGGTATATGCTGTCGACGCCGGCCAGCCGCGCCGCCAGCAACACCAGCGGATTGATGACACCGTCAGGCGTCGGTGTCACCATCACCAGTTCGTCAACGCCCGCGACCTTGGCGGGAATGGCGTTCATCAGCACGGAGGATGGATAGGCGGCCCGCCCCCCCGGCACATACAGCCCGGCCCGCGCCATCGGGGTGTGGCGCCAGCCGGCGCGGACGCCGGCGGCATCGGTGCCGTCATGATCCGCCGGTATCTGCAGCGCGTGGAAGGCGCGGATGCGTTCCGCTGCGAGCTCCAGTGCTGCCCGGGTTCCGGCCGGCACGCGCGCTTCCGCCGCCAGCCGCTCGGCCTCGGTGAAGCGCACCGAATCCACCGTCACGGCAATCCGGTCGAACCGCTGCGTCAGTTCGGCAACGGCGGCAAAGCCTTCCGCCCCGACGCGTGCAAGAATGGCGCGGACATCGGCCGCCACGTCGCTGTCCGGCTCGCGCGTGTCGGCCACCAGCGCTGCAAAACGCTCACCGAAATCCGCGTCGCCCGAGCGCAAGCGCATCATCCCGCGGCAATCTGCCGGAAGCGATCGACCAGCGCGGCGACCGCCGGGATCGTCTTGAACGCCACCCGGTTGACCACCAGCCGCGATGTCACCTGCAAGATGGTTTCACGCTCCACAAGCCCGTTGTCCTGCAGCGTCCTGCCGGTGGAAACCAGATCGACGATTCGCGGCGCCAGGCCCAGCAAAGGCGCCAGCTCCATCGCGCCGTTCAGCTTGACGCACTCTGCCTGCAGGCCCTGCGTGGCAAAGTGCGTCTGCGTGAGATGCGGATATTTCGTCGCCACGCGCACATGCGATGCGCCCACCAGCGACGGTGTGCCCAGGCTTTCCGCAATCGAAAGGCGGCACCGCCCGATGCCCAGATCAACGGGCGCATACAGTTCGGAATAGCCGAACTCGGCAATCACATCATTGCCGACAATGCCCAGATGCGCCGCCCCGAATGCCACGAAGGTGGCGACATCGAAGCTGCGCACACGGATGAGCGACAGATCGGTGCGGCTGGTCGAGAATTTGAGCGCACGGCTGCTTTCGTCGGCAAAAGCCGGCTCGGGGTGGACGCCCGCCGCTGCCAGCAGCGGCATCGCCTCTTTCAGGATTCGCCCCTTCGGCAGGGCCAGGATGAGCTCGGTCATGGCGTGCGCCCTTTGCCCGGCCATCGGGGGTTGTGCAATGCCGGAAGGGCAAGGCACGATTGCGTGTTGCCTGGACGCCCACACCCGTCCGGCCGGCGGATCGCCGCCACCTACTCGTCTTCGACTTCGATCCTGGGCAGCACACGGTCTTCGAGATCGCGGGCGACCGCCGGCGTGCGCAGAAGCGCGTCGATCCGCGCCGCTTCGGCGAAGCTTTCATCCAGGCGGAAGTGCAGATCGGCGGTGTATTTGGTGTTCACGCGGCGGGAGACCTCGCCCTTCAGGCGCTTGGCATGGGTGGCCAGTGCCTGCAGGACTGCATCCTGTGTCGGCGCTTCGCCGCCGATGCCGGCGCCCACCGGCATGATATACACGGTGGCGTGGCGCAAATCAGGGGAAACACGGACTTCCGACACGGAAACGATGGTGCGGTCGAGCACCTCGTCGCGCAGCATGTCGCGCGCGAGGAGCTCGGCCAGCACATGGCGCATCTGCTCGCCCACCTTCAATATGCGCACCGAAGGTGTGCCCGAAGAGGGTGTGCGCACCGAAGGTGTGCCCGAAGAGGATGTTCGCACCGAAGGTGTGCCCGAGGACGATGTGCGGACGGACTTGCCGGTGTCTTTTGCGTCTTTCTTCACAGCGTTCTCAGGCGCTCTTCAACTTCGAAGGTCTCGATGACGTCACCCTGCTTGATGTCCTGGAAATTCTCCAGCCCGATGCCGCATTCATAGCCCTTTTCCACCTGCGTGACGTCTTCCTTGAAGCGGCGCAGCGAGGCAATCGAGCCGGTGTAGACGATGACATCCTCGCGCAGCACGCGGGCCTTGAGGTTGCGCTTGATGAAGCCTTCGACGACGAGGCAGCCGGCAGCCTTGCCGAACTTGCCGGCCTGGAAGACTTCGCGGATTTCTGCCCTGCCAACGACGTTTTCGAAATATTCCGGGCCCAGCTTGCCGGCCATTCCGGCCTTCACCTCGTCGATGAGATCATAGATGATGTCGTAGTATTTCAGCGGCACGCTGGCCTGTTGCGCGGCATCGCGTGCCTTGGCGTTGGCGCGCACATTGAACCCGATGATGAGCGCGCCGGAAGCGCGGGCCAGCGTGACATCGGATTCGGTGATGGCGCCGACGGCAGAGTGCAGCACGCGAACCTTGATGTCGTCCGTCGACAGCTTGTTGACGGCGGATGCGATCGCTTCCACCGATCCGTGCACATCTGCCTTGATGACGACGGGAAATTCGACCGCCTTCTTGTCCGATAGCGCTTCGAACATCGATTCCAGGCTGGCGGGCGCCGATGTGGTGCGCGCAGTCAGCGCCAACTGCTTGCGATAATCGGCGATTTCGCGCGCGCGGGCTTCGGTTTCGACGACCGAAAGCGTGTCGCCGGCCATGGGAACGCCGGACAGGCCGAGCACTTCGACCGCTCCCGAAGGCCCGGCCTCCTTCACGGTCTGGCCCTTGTCGTTGACCAGCGCGCGGACCTTGCCCCATTCGGTGCCGACGACGAAGATGTCGCCATTGCGAAGGGTGCCGTTGCGCACGAGCACGGTGGCGAGCGGCCCGCGGCCCTTGTCCAGACGGGATTCCACCACTGCTGCCTGCGCCTCGCGGCTGGCATTGGCGGTCAGCTCGAGGATTTCCGCCTGCAACAGGATTTTCTCGGCCAGCTCTGCAAGGCCGGTCTGTTTCAGCGCGGAGACTTCCACGTCCTGCACTTCGCCGCCCATGTCTTCCACCTGCACATCGTGCTGCAGCAGATCGGTGCGGATTTTCTGCGCGTTGGAGCCGGGCTTGTCCATCTTGTTGATGGCAACGATCATCGGCACATTGGCCGCCTTCACATGGTTGATGGCTTCGATGGTCTGCGGCATCAGGCCATCGTCGCCGGCCACCACGAGCACGACGATATCGGTGACAGTGGCACCGCGCGCGCGCATTTCGGAGAAGGCTTCGTGTCCCGGCGTGTCGAGGAAGGTGATTGTCTCGCCGCCCTTCAGCGTCACCTGATAGGCGCCGATATGCTGGGTGATGCCGCCGGCCTCGCCCTTCACAACGTCGGTTCCGCGCAGCGCATCGAGGAGCGAGGTCTTGCCGTGATCGACATGGCCCATGATGGTGACGACCGGCGCGCGCGGGGTCAGATCCTCAACGCGGTCGGAGGTTGCGCCATCGACGCCGATCTCGACGTCGGAATCGGAGACGCGCCTGATGATGTGGCCGAATTCGGTGACCAGCAGTTCGGCGGTATCCTGATCGATCACTTCGCCCATGGTGGACGGCATGCCCATCTTGAACAGCGCCTTCAGCAGATCGGAACCGCGCTCGGACATCCGGTTGGCGAGTTCCTGCACTGTGATGGATTCAGGCACCTGCACTTCGCGCGGGGTCTTGGAGGTGGCTCCGGCACCGCCGCCGTGGGCGCGCTTTTCCTTGTCGCGGGCGCGGCGAACGGCCGCGAGCGAGCGGGTGCGGCCATCATCGTCACCGAGCGCCTTGGTGATGGTCAGCTTGCCGTCGCGGCGGCGATCTTCCGTGCGCGGGCGAGTGGTCGACTTGCCGGGAACTTCACCGGGCCGGCCGGGCACCTTGATGCGGCCAAGCGCTCCGCGCGGACGCTCGTCATCCTCCTCCGCGACCGGGGCCGGCGGCGCTTCGGCAACCCGTTTGGCTTCCGCTGCGGCACGGATGGCTTCGGCAGCCTCGGCGCGAGCCTTTTCCTCGAGCCGCTGGATTTCGGCTTCCGCCGCCTCGGCCTTTTCGCGGGTTTCGCGGATGCGGCCTTCCTCGGCGCGCTGCAGCCGCTCTTCCTCTGCCATCCGCAGCATCAGCGTCTGCCGCTCGCGCATGGTAAGCTTGGGGTTTTGCAGTGCCTTGGCAATCGCCGATATCTCGGGCGCGGCAGGCTTTGCAACCGGCGCTGGCCTGGCGGCGGGAGGGGTCACCACTTCGACGGGTGCCAACACCTCGATCGCCGGCTCCGACACGGGCGGCGCTTCCGGCTCGGCGGGCGGCGCTTCCGGTGCCGGTGGTGCAGGTACAGGCTCGGGTTCGGCCACCGGTTCCGGGCGCGGTTTCGGCGGCTCCTTGGGGGCCGGCTCGTCGGCCATCACCCGGAAGGGTGGCGGCGGGGCGACAGGCATCGCGGGCTTCGCGTCGGCCACCGTTGCAGGCGCAGCCGCCACCACCGGCACCGCAACGGGCGCAGGCTCGGGCGCCAGTGGCATTTCCGCGACTTCGGCCACAGGCTCAGGGTCGCCGGGCTTGCGGAACACGCGCGCCTTCTTCGTCTCCACCACGACCTTGTGAGTGCGGCCGTGGCTGAAGGTTTGCTTCACCTGGCCAACTTCGGTCGTGCGTTTCACACCGAGCTGCGGCCTCAGACCCAGTTTCGGCTTTTCGTCGTCGCTCATGCCCGTCCTTCGTCGTTTCGCGGCTGGGCCACATGGCCGCCGCACTCATCAATCGTCTGTGTGCCAAGATAGGCAATCCAGCGCGCCAGGTCGGTTCTGACCCGGGCGGCTGCTCTGCCATCGGTGACGCCCGAATGCACGATATTCTCACGCCCGAGTGCCGCCGACAAGGCATCACGCCCAACCGGCACCACCAGAACGTCTTCCATCGACCCGTCGCCCACGCGGAACGCCTGGTTCAGCTTGGCGGTGCCGTCGTCGGCGGCGTCGGCGGCGTGCAACAGCAGCGCCAGGCGACCGGCCCGTGCCGTTTCGCCCAAGCGGTCCGATCCGAACACCAGATGCCCGGCACGATGCTCCAGCCCGAGTCGATCCAGCGCCCGCCGCTGCAGGCCGTTGGCGATGCGCTCGGCAAGATCATCGGGCACTGTTGGCGGCAAACCCTTGAAGGCACGGGCCAGTGCGCCCTTGAGCTTGCCCTTGGCGATGGCGTTTTCCAGGATTGCGCGGTCAGCGCTGACCCAGGCGCCGCGCCCCGGCAGGCGCGCAGCGAGATCGGGCCAGACGGCACCGTCCGGCCCCGGCGCAAGCCGGATCAGCTCGGCACGCGGGCCGTGCGCCCCGGTCAGGATGCAGCGACGCTCTGGTGTGCTGTCGTCAGCCTCCGTCCGCTGCGGCTCGGGGGAAGCCGCAGCAGCCGGGTCGGTCAGAGCCGCAGAAGGGGTGTCATCGGGGGCCATGCGCTGCAGCGCCTCCCACGATGAAAGGGCAGGCGGGCATCATGCGGCACCGCCGGTGTCTTCGTCGGCGAACCAATGCTGGCGCGCCGCCATGATGATGGCATTGCCATCGGTTTCGTTGATGCCGAAGGCCGCGAGCACGCCGGCGGGAATTTCGCGGCGCTTGTCGCCCTTGCCGATGAGTTCGTCGGTGGAGAGGTCGGCCAGATCATCGAGGGTGCGGATGGCCTTCTGGCCAAGACGCACCATCATCGCCTCGGTGAGACCGGGGATTTCGGCGAGAGCATCCTCGACGCCCAACGCCCGGCGCTGCTCGCGCAACGCAGCTTCGCGGCGCTCGATGGCCTCTTCGGCGCGGCGCTGCAGTTCCGCCGCGGTATCGTCGTCCAGCCCTTCGATGGAGGCGATTTCCTCGGCCTCCACATAGGCGACTTCCTCAAGGCTGGTGAAGCCTTCGGCAACCAGCAGCTGCGCCAGCGTCTCGTCCAGTTCGAGTTCCTTTTCGAACAGTTCCGAGCGCTCGACAAACTCCTTCTGACGCTTTTCGCTTTCGGCAGCTTCCGTCATGATGTCGATCTGGTGGCCGGTCAGTTGGCCGGCAAGGCGCACGTTCTGGCCGCGACGGCCGATGGCCAGGCTCAGCTGGTCGTCGGGCACCACCACTTCGATGCGGCTTTCCTCTTCGTCGATGACGACCTTGGACACCTGCGCCGGTTGCAGCGCGTTGACGACAAAGGTGGCGGTGTCGACCGACCACGGGATGATGTCGATCTTCTCGCCGGCAAGCTCCTGCACCACGGCCTGCACGCGCGAACCGCGCATGCCGACGCAGGCGCCGACCGGATCGATGGAGCTGTCGTTGGACAGCACGCCGATCTTGGCGCGGCTGCCCGGATCGCGGGCGCACGCCTTGATAACGATGACGCCGTCGTAGATTTCCGGCACTTCCTGCGCGAACAGCTTTTTCATGAAATCCGGGTGGGCGCGCGAACAGAAGATCTGCGGCCCGCGGTTTTCGCGGCGCACGATGGTGATGAGGCTGCGCACACGGTCGCCCACCCGCAGCACTTCGCGCGGAATTTGCTGGTCGCGGCGGATGACGCCTTCCGCACGGCCGAGGTCGACGACGATGTGGCCGAATTCAACCCGCTTCACGACGCCGGTGATGATTTCGCCCTGGCGATCCTTGTATTCCTCATACTGCCGCTCGCGCTCGGCATCGCGCACCTTGGTTACAATGACCTGCTTGGCGGCTTGCGCTGCGATCCGGCCGAACTCGATGGGCGGCAGTGGATCGACCATGAAATCGCCGAGCTTGGCGTCATGCTCGCGCTCCTGCGCTTCGGCCAAACTGATCTGCTTGAAGCTGTCTTCGGGAAACTCCACCACTTCCAGCACACGCCACAGCCGCAGATCGCCACCGCGTGGATCGATTTTCGCGCGGATATCGTTTTCGGCGCCATAGCGCGCCCGGGCGGCCCGCTGGATCGCCTCTTCCATGGCATCGATCACGATCGTGCGGTCGATCGATTTTTCGCGCGCAACGGCGTCGGCAATGGCGATCAGTTCGGCCTTGTTGGCAGCAATCGGGTTCATGCGTCTTTCCTCAGTTGCAGGAGCGCGGTTGCATCCGCGTCTTCCTCATCCTCGATCTCGGCTTCGATGACTTCGGCGTCCTCGGCATGCAGCGGCACGGTCGCGGCAATCAGCGCGTCGGTGAGCAGCAGCTTGGCGCTGGCGATCGCGGCAAATGGCAGCGCGATGCGCCCCAGGCCTTCCGCGTCCAGCAGCACCTGCTCGCCTTCGAGGCCGGCCAGCGCACCTTGGAAACGCTTGCGCTCGGCGCCGTTCATCATCAGCCCATGCGCCAGCTCGATGCGGGCGAGATGCCCGCCCCAGTTGCCGAAATCCGCCAACCGCGTCAGCGGCCGGTCGATGCCCGGCGACGACACTTCCAGCCGGTAAGCGTCCTCGATCGGATCCGTCTCGTCCAGCATGGCGGAAATTTTGCGCGACAGGGTGGCGCACTGCGACAAGGTCATCTGCCCGGTTGCCGGATCCTCCGCCATGACCTGCAAAACCAGATTCTGCCCGCCCGACAGGCTGACCCGCACCAGCGCGAATCCAGCGGAATTCACCACCGGTTCGATCAGGGTCTGCAGGCTGCTGGTCTCGGTCATCGTGTCTCCATGCCCCAAAGCCAGGAAGCACCTCGGGGCCCGCAGACCAGGTGGCCGCAGGCTCCTTTGAAGCAAGGCCTTTAGGGAGTGCGTCGCCTATACGCGCTGGGATGCGTCGCTGCAAGTCTCCCGTGGGCTCCCGTTCGTGATGGCACTGCGCCGCCATATGGCATGGGCTGGCACCGGTGCCGCACATCCTCTATCCCGCGCACAACAGCGAAAGGGCAGATCATGGCAGCGTCTCTCACCGGCAAGGCCGCAGTGGTAACCGGCTCCACCTCCGGCATCGGACTGGCGATTGCCAAGGCGCTGGCGGCGGACGGCGCCTGCGTGATGCTCAATGGATTCGGTGACGCGGCAGCGATCGAAAACGAGCGGGTCTGCCTCGAAAAAGACTATGGCATCAAGGCGGTCTACAGTGGTGCAGACATGTCCAAAGGCGACGAAGTCGTCGGCATGGTCCACGCAGCCGTTGCGGCCTTCGGCAAGGTGGACATCCTGGTCAACAATGCCGGCATTCAGCATGTTGCTCCCATCGAAGAGCTTCCGCCGGAAAAGTGGGATGCCATCATCGCGATCAATCTGACCGCTGCCTTCCACGCCATCCGCGCCGCCGTGCCCGGCATGAAAGAGCGAAAATGGGGCCGCATCATATCAACCGCGTCCGCCCATTCGATGGTCGCCTCGCCGTTCAAATCCGCTTATGTCACCGCCAAGCACGGCCTTGTCGGCCTCACCAAGACGGTCGCGCTGGAACTCGCCACATTCGGCGTGACCGCCAACTGCATCTCGCCCGGCTATGTCTGGACGCCGCTGGTGGAAAAGCAGATCCCCGACACGATGAAGGCGCGCGGCCTGACGAAGGAGCAGGTCATCAACGACGTGCTGCTGGAAGCGCAGCCAACGAAGCAGTTCGTGACAGCCGAGCAGGTGGCGGCGCTGGCGATCTTTCTCTGCTCCGACGCAGCCGCGCAGCTGACCGGTGCCAACATTCCAGTGGATGGCGGCTGGACCGCACACTGAATCCGAAAGGGCGCAACCAATGACCGAGCCAGCACGCAAGCTGAACCTCGTGCTGCAGGGCGGCGGCGCGCACGGCGCCTTCACCTGGGGCGTGCCGGATCGGCTGCTGGAAGACGCGAGCATCGAATTCAGCGCAATCTCCGGCACCAGCGCTGCGCGCCATGAAAGCCTGCGCGACCCGCAAGATGGTCGCCGCGCTGACCCAGGAAACCGACGAAACACCGAGCGAAGCTGCTTTGTTGAACCAGGATTGAGCGCTGATCGGCGGTTTTTTCCTTTGCCGGGTTTCGCCTGAGCCGCGCGACCTAAGCCGCTGCCAATCGCGCAGTGCGCCGCCACAGCACGAATACCAGCACGGTGCCCGCCGCAGCCACGAAGGTCATCGCGATATATCCCTGCGAGCCCACGCCGGTGTCGAACACCCAGCCGGCGATCCAGCTTGCAAGAGCCTGCGCGGGGGCGGTGGCGAGCGCCATGAACATCATCTGCGCGGTCGGCGTGCGGTCGTCTCCCCACATCGCCTGGATGCCGCGCATGGCGCCAAGGAAGGTGCAGGCAAACGACATCGCGTGCAGCGCCTGCAGGGCGACAAGCAGGCCGAGGCCCGGGTTGGTTGCCATCAGCGTCCAGCGCAGCATGGCGCCCAGACCACCGATCAACATGAGGGACGACGGGCGCACATGCTCGATGCGCCGCGCAATCACCATCAGAAACAGCGCTTCCATGATGACCCCGAAGGCAAACAGCCAGCCGGCCATGGTGCCGGAGACACCGAGCTCGTCGATCCAAAGCTTGGTTCCGAAGATATAGTAGAACTGGTGGCCGGCCTGGATGAGGCCGCAGCCGAACATGAGCAGGGCGAATTCCGGGCGGCGGACCATCGCCAGGCCATCGGAGAGGCGCTGGGCGAAGGGCGGCTGCTCGCTGCGGGCGACGGGTTCGGGCGCCATGGTGAAGCTGGCCGCGAGGAGGGCTGCGACGGTGAGGAACAGCCACCACCAGATGGTCACGTTGCCGCCCCAATCGACCAGCATGCCGACTGCCACATTGCCGACCACGAAAGACAGGCTGGCAAGCCCGCGGGCGAAACCATAGGTTGGCGCGCGATCCGGCTTGGTGAGGCGCAGCAGCGCCGCCTCCAGAAAGGCGATCAGCGCCCAGAAGGTGATTTCCGCGACGAAGGCGAAGGCAAAGGAGACGTCGAAGCGTTCGGCAAACCACAGCGCACCAAGCGCCATGAGGGTGATGGCAGAGAGCAGCTGGATCGGCGCGCGGCGGTCGCGGCGGCCGTCTGCCCAGGCGCTGGTAAGCGGGCCGGCGACGACGCGGCCGATGCCGGCGAACGAAATCACGAGCCCGAGCTGCGCGCCGGTGAAGCCCTTTTCCTCGATCAGCCATAGCGGGAACCACTGGATCAGACCGCCGAACGAAGCATAGAATAGGCACGCAGCGAGCATGGCGCGCACGGCCATCGGATTCCATTCGGGGATGCGAGCCGTCAATGCCGTGTCCTGCTGCGCCGAAGCAAAGCGGCCTTCAACCACGCTTGCGCCGGGGTGTCCAGCGGGGCACAGACGGCCGCGGGAGGAATGCGCACATGCCAAGTCTGTTTGATCTTTCGGGCCAGACGGCCGTCATCACCGGTTCGTCGCGCGGCATCGGCAAGGCGATTGCGCATCGCATGGCCGAGCATGGTGCCAATGTGGTGATTTCCAGCCGCAAGGCGGACGCCTGCGAGGCGGCGGTCGCCGAAATCAACGCGGCAGTCGGGCGCCCGGCGGCGATTGCGGTGCCGGCAAACATTGCCGTGAAGGCGGACCTGCAGCGCCTGGTGGATGCCAGCATCGCCCGCTTCGGGCAGATCGATGCGCTGGTGTGCAATGCGGCCTCCAACCCCTATTTCGGGCCGGCGGCCGGTATTGCCGACGAGCAGTTCGACAAGATTTTGCGCAACAACATCGTTTCGAACCACTGGATCATTTCGATGGTTGCCCCTGCAATGGTCGCGCGTGGCAGCGGCTCCATCACGATCATTTCGTCGATCGGCGGCCTGCGCGCCTCCACGATGATCGGCGCTTACTGCATTTCCAAGGCCGCCGACATGCAGATGGCACGCAATCTGGCGGCGGAATATGGCCCGGCCGGCGTGCGGGTGAATGCCATATGCCCCGGCCTCATCAAGACGGACTTTGCAAAAGCCCTGTGGGACAATCCGGACATATTGGAGCACAGCACCAGCACGACGCCTTTGCGCAGGATTGGCGAGCCCGACGAAATTGCCGGGATGGCAGTGTTTCTGGCGGCCAAGGCGGGGGCCTTCACCACCGGCCAGAGCTTCGTGATCGATGGTGGCGCAACAGTTGTTTGATGTCCGCTGCACGGACGTTCCGTGCAACAAGCGCAGGCGCGCAGACTCCCAGTCGTTCTCGTGGCCGACCGACTGGCCAAGTTGACGTTTCGCCTGTTTGGTATTACGTAATACCAGATGGAAATGAGCAAACTTACCGGAAAATATCAGGCCACAGTTCCGGCCGATGCGCGCGCCGCGCTTGGTGTCGGCGCGGGGGATCGGCTGTTGTGGCAGGTGACCGAGGGCGTTGTGACCGTGCGCAAGGCCGAGCCTTTGGATCTTGCTCTTGCGGCTGCCGTTTCGTTGACGCTGGATGAATGGGGGAGCGAAGCGGACGATCGGGCCTTTGCGTCGCTCTGACGGCGCTTGCGGCCGGGACGGTCGTGGTCGTCCCATTCCCTTTTACGGACAAGGCACAAGCAAGGCGCAGGCCGGCGGTGGTATTGTCGACCAAGGCGCATCTTGCCGCTACGGGGCATCTTTTCTGTGCGATGATCACCAGCGCAACGCGCTCTGCATGGCCCGGGGATGTTCCGATCGGGGATGTTGCGGCGGCTGGACTGCAGGTCGATTGCGTCGTGCGGCTGAAGCTGTTCAGCCTCGACGCAAGACTGGTGATACGCGAAGCAGGCGCGCTTGCCGCCACCGATTGGCGCGCGGTGCGCACAGGGTTGGCGCAGGCGCTGGCATGAAAAACGGGCGGCCATGAAAAAAGGCGGCGCCTTTCGGCACCGCCTCTTTTCAACTGCCGAGCAGATCAGGCCGAAACGCGGCTGATGCGGCGGCGGCGGCGCATGGAGGCACCAACCAGGCCGAAGCCGCTGATGAGCATGGCCCAGGTTGCGGGCTCGGGAACGATGCCGTTGTCGCTGACGCCGAAAAATGCCAAATGCGACAGTTCCCTCGGATTCCGCCTGAACGGGATATCGAACGTATCCCAGAGCCCGGAAGAGGCAGGGCTCGCCAATTGATAGAGGACGAAATAGTTGCCAGCCTTGACCGCCAGGAAATCAACCAGATATCCCGGTGTAGACCATGTTCCGGAGGCCGATCCGCCACCCGTTATCGATCCCAGAAAGCCGGCACCATCGTCCGATTTGAAAAGATAGGTGTAGGAAATGTCTGGATTGGCCAGCGGATGCGTGTCGTTCCACAGATTATAGTCGGCCAGTGTTTCCGCAACTGTCGACGGTGCGATGTTGCCATTGTACAGACAGCCATTGGCAGACGTCACGGAAACGCAGTCTTCATCCCCGCCCGTGACAATGGACACTGCAGCGCTTACCGGAAGTGCAAGAGCCGCCAAGCTGGCAGCTGCAAAAAGATTAAAATATTTCATGACCAAACCCTTGCTTGACGCCCCGATTGACGCACCAGCGGTCGAAGATGCGCAATAGCTCTACCCATCACACGTCTTGATAAGTCTCACTGCCATGTTCGCACGAAAATTCAAGACAAAGGTTAGTTAACAAATGATGAAGATCGTTAACTATTGTGCAGTGTCCGGCTATCTCCTGTCGTAGTACAGGCTTGCCATCCGTCCAAACAGGGCCAGAGTATCAGCGGGCTCACTGCTACCGCTCCATTCTCGCCATGCTGTGTCCACATTCACTGCAATGCGCTCGGCATCGTTCCAGCTTGCATAGCGCCCCAGCCCGATGTCCCGCGCGGCTTCCTCGGGCCCCATGCCGACCGTGAATCTGGAGACCGATTCAGACTGCACGAAGGCCAGATACTCGGAAACCTCCCGAACCCCCGCAGCGTCTGTGAGCGGCCCATGCCCAGGTATGATATGCTCGGGCGCCAGCGCCTCGATCAGGTCGCAGGCGGCAATCCAGTTGGAAATCGGCCCGGCCCAGACGATCGGCGTGCCCTCGATGAAGAGAATGTCGCCGGTGAACACCGCGGATGCATCGGGCACATGCACAATCACATCGCCAGCCGTATGCGCCGGGCCGACTTCGATCAGTTGCACGCGGCGATCGCCGACATCGATCGCTGCCGTGCCGGAAAAGGTGCGCGT
>JBBRKH010000012.1:0-15639 GCA_038217965.1 Sphingomonadales bacterium
GGCCATTATCTGCCGGCGGTGTTTTCCTTCGAGGGCGAGACTTACTGGGGGATCGACCGGCTGCCGTATCTGGAGGCGCGGCTGGCGCCGTTTCGGAAAAGTGCCGCGCCGGTGGTGCGGCAGCTGGAAGCGAGCGACGCGCGCAACAATGCCGGGCATGATGCCCGGGGCGTGTCGCTGGACTTCTTCCTGTCGTTCCGCAGCCCCTATAGCCATCTGGCGGCGGGCCGGGTTCGCCGCCTGGCCGAGCGGCATGGCGCGACGCTTCGGCTGCGGCCCGTGCTGCCGATGGTGATGCGCGGGCTGCCGGTGCCAGCGGCCAAGCGGCTGTATATCGTGCGCGATGCCAAGCGGGAGGCGGAGCGGCTGGGCATTCCCTTCGGCCGCATCTGCGATCCGGTGGGGGCGGGGGTGGAGCGCGGCCTGGCGGTGCTGCACCGGGCGGTTGCGGTGGGGCGCGGGGCGGACTTTGCCGAATCCTTTCTGGCGGGCGCGTTCGCCGAAGCGGTGGATGCGACCACGGACGCCGGCCTGCGGATGCTGGCGGAGCGCGCCGGATTGACGGCGGGCGATGTGGCTCTGGCGTTGGCGGATGAAGGCTGGCGCGCAGAGGCCGAGGCCAATCGCACCGAGCTGCTGGCGCTCGGGCTGTGGGGCGTGCCGGCGTTCCGGGTCGGTTCGCGGCCGCCGCACTGGGGGCAGGATCGCCTGTGGGCGGTGGAGCAGGACCTGCGCGCCGAAGCGGCGGCGGCGCAATGACGTGGCAACGCTGGGTGCTGCTGGCGGCAGCGGCGGCGGTGGTCGCGGGCGGAGCGGCAGGCTGGCAGCGATACCGGTTGCATTTGCCGGGCATCGTGTCGGGCATCGCCGATCCGGTGCAGCCGAACCAGCCGGTGGTATGGGCACGGGGCCCGGCCACTGCGGCGCCGGACAAGCGCCCGCCGAACATCATCCTGATCGTGGCCGACGATCTTGGGATGAACGACATTTCGGCCTTTGGAGGCGGCATCGTGGCGACACCGGCGATCGACAGCCTGATGGCCGAGGGCGCGAGCGTGAACAGCTTCTATGCGGCAAACGCCACCTGCTCGCCGAGCCGGGCGGCGATGATGACGGGGCGCTATCCGACCCGCTTCGGATTCGAATTCACCGCCGTGCCGCCGATTTTTGCCGAAAACATCGGCCATGGCGGCCAGCTTGGGCTGCACAAGCCGATTTTTCATGCCGACCGTATGGAGGGGATGATGCCCTATGCCGAGATGGGGGTGCCGGCGTCCGAAGTGATGATTTCCGAAGTGCTGCAGCAGGCCGGCTATCGCACGCTGCACATCGGCAAATGGCATCTGGGCGAAGCGAAGGGACTGCGGCCGGAGGATCAGGGGTTTGACGAATCGCTGGGCATCATGGCCGGCGGCGGGATGTTTCTTCCGAAGGATTCACCGGATGTGGTGAATGCGAGGCTGGAGTGGGACCCGATTGACCGCTTCCTGTGGGCAAATTTGCCTTTTGCCGTGCAATGGAACGGCGGCAAGCGTTTCGCGCCGGATCGCTACCTGACCGATTATTTTACCGAGCAGGCGGTGCGGGCGATCGACGCCAATCGCAACCGACCGTTTTTCCTGTATCTGGCGCACACCGCGCCGCACACGCCGTTGCAGGCGCTACAGTCCGACTATGACCGGCTGGGCCACATCGCGGACCACAAGGCGCGGGTCTATGCCGCGATGCTGGTGGCGCTCGATCGCTCCGTGGCGACGATCAAGGCGAAGCTCAAGGCTGAGGGGCTGGACGATAACACGCTGATCCTGTTCACATCGGACAACGGCGGCGCCTGGTATGTCGGCCTGGACGATCTCAACAAGCCTTATCGCGGCTGGAAGGCGACCTTTTTCGAGGGCGGCATTCGCGCGCCGCTGTTCATGCGGTGGCCGGCGCGGATTCCGGCTGGAAGCCGGGAGGGCGGCATCGGCTCGCACCTGGACCTTTATGCCACCATTGCCCATGCGGCCGGCGAGCGGGCCGTTGCCGCCATGCCACGCGACAGATCCATGGACAGCCTCGACCTGTTGGCGCCGCCCATGCCGCAACAAGAAGTGGTGCCGCGAACCCTCTTCTGGCGATCGGGAGACTATCGCGCAGTTCGCGAAGGTGACTGGAAGCTGCAGATCTCGGCTCGCCCGAACCGCGTGTGGCTGCACAATCTTGCCCGTGATCCGACCGAGCAGCGCGATCTTTCGGCTGCCATGCCCGAGAAGGTTGCGGAACTGCGGGTGAAAATCGACGCACAGGCGGCCGAAATGCCGAAGCTGCTGTGGCCGGCGCTGATCGAGGGGCCGGTGCGCATAGATGTGCCGATGACGGCACCGTGGAAGGATGGGCAGGAGCTCATCTACTGGTCGAACTGAAGGGGAACGCGGGTGACCGACACACCGAAAAAGGGGCTGGATCGGCGCTCGATGCTGATTGGTGGCGCCACTGGCGCGGGGCTGGTGGGGGCGGCGGCGCTGGGGGCGCGGGCGGTGGAGCAGCAGGCGCGCAAGCTGGTGACTCCGGAGGCGCTGGGGCCGGGCGAAGCGGCGCAGATCGGCAAGACTTTCGCCGACAGCCGTCCGGCGAACACGACGGAGAGGGGCTGGGCGGCGGGCGCCCCCAACATCGTCGTCATCCTGCTCGACGATATCGGCTTTGCCGATCTGGGCTGTTTTGGCAGCGAAATCCCGACGCCCGCCATCGATGCGCTGGCGGCGGCGGGCCTGCGCTATGCCAATTTTCGCACCTGCGCGATGTGTTCGCCCACACGCGCTGCGTTCCTGACCGGGCTGAACCACCATTCCGCGGGGCTTGGCTGGCTGGCGGATGTGGATTCGGGCTATCCGGGCTATCGCGGGGACATGACGCACGACGCCGCGACGCTGGCGGAGATAGTGGGCGACGCGGGCTACAACCGGTTTCTGGTTGGCAAATGGCATGTGAACAGCGCGCATTCCAATGGCGCGAACGGGCCGTATCGCAATTGGCCGACCAACCGCGGGTTCGAGCGCGCCTACTGGTTTCAGGGGCATTCGACGGACTATTTCCATCCAAGCGAGCTGTTTGACGGGGTGGCGCCGGTCGAGCCGCCGCGCACCGCGGATTATTATGTCGGCGACGATCTGACCGATCGGGCAATTGCCTATATCAACACGCAGCAGGCGGTCGATCCGGCGCGGCCCTTCTATCTGCATCTGGCGTTTCCGGGGGTGCATTCGCCGTTGCAGGCACGCGGGCGCGAACGGGATCGCTTCCGCGGCGCATATGATGCGGGGTGGGATGCCGTTCGCGCGGCGCGGCTGGAGAAGCAGAAGGCGCTCGGCATCATGCCGGCCGATACGAAGTTGCCGCCACTTTCGTCCAGCGCCAGGCCGTGGGCCGAGCTTCCGGCAAACGAGCAGCGGCTGTTTGCGCGCTACATGGAGGTGTATGCGGCGATGGTTGCCAACATCGATGCCAATGTGGCGCGCTTGATGGCGGCGTTGCAGCGGCAAGGGGTGGCGGAGAACACTCTGGTGTTGCTGTTTTCCGACAATGGCGGATCGGCGGAAGGCACGGAGACGGGCACACCCAACGTCTTTTCCGCAGCCTACGGCCGGCCGGTGCCTGTGGCCGAGGCGGAAAAGCTTTACGATGTGATGGGGGAGGAACCGACCTTTCCGCACTATCCGATCGGCTGGACGAACGTGTCGAACACGCCGTTCCGGCTGTACAAGCAGTTCACCCATCTGGGGGGCGTTGCCGATCCGCTCATCATGCACTGGCCGGCCGGAATTGCGGCGAAGGGCGAGGTGCGGCAGCAGTTCGTGCATGTGATCGATCTGTTGCCGACCATCCTTGAGGCGGCGAATCTGGAGGCGCCGAAGGCGCGCGGCGGAAGGGCGATGAAGCCGCTGGAGGGGGCAAGCTTTGCTGCCACATTCGCAAGCGCCAACGCCCCGACACGGACCGAGCAATATTTCGAGCTGGGGGGAAATCGGGCCTTTTACGCAGCACCGTATCGGCTGGCGGTGCGGCATGCCCGGGGGACGCCGTTTGAGACGGACGCATGGGAGCTTTACGATCTTTCGAAAGACCCGAACGAGCTGAACGATCTGGCGGCGGCCATGCCGGACACGGTGCGTCAGCTGGTGGAAAAATGGGAGGCGGCCGCAGTGCGCTACCAGGTGTTTCCGCTGGACGACCGGCAGATGGTTATCCGCATGGTGCAGGAGCGACAGGGCCGTGGCATTCGGCCATCGTGGGTGTTTCATCCGCCGGTCGAGCGGCTGTCGCGCGATGTGGCGCCGATCGTCTGCGGCCTGCCGCACGAGATCGAGGTGCTGCTGGACCGGACGGGCGATGGAGTGCTGGTGGCGCAGGGATCCATCCCGGCGGGCTACACGCTTTATATCAAGGGCGGGCGGCTGTGGTATGAGCAGAGCCTGTTGCCATGGAGGGAAATTGTCGACGGCGGGCCGGTGCCGATGGGCCGATCGACGGTGCGCTATGTGCAGGCGATGCGGATGCGGCCGTTCGACGGCGACGGGGCGCTTTATGTGAACGGCAGGCAAACGGCGGAGCATCGCTTTGTGCGAACGCTGTTTTCCACCAGCTATGATGGCTTCTCGATCGGTGCCGATCTCGGCAACCGGGTGTCGCCGGCCTATGCAGCGCCGTTTCCGCTCGCCGGACGTATCGAGAAGGTAACGATCAAGGTGGACGCCGGAGCATTGGGGCCGCTGGAGACGAAGCGGTTTCTGGACGCGATGGCGCTCAAGGTCTGAACGCTCATGCGGCGCGCTCCGGCCGGGCTGGAGGTGTTGGCCCGACTTGCGCCGGCCCGGCAGGTTTTCCGGCTGGCAGGCTCGCGGGTTGCGGCCGGATTTCCACGCTGCGGAACTGCGCAATGCCGCCCTCGCGCTCGGCGGCGCGTTGCAGCGGGCCGGGTGGATCGATGGCGGCTTCTGCGGTGACGCCCTGCGCCGTGAGCGCGGCGGCGACCGCGCTTGCGCGCGCCTGCGCCAGGTTTCTGGCCACGGCCGGCGGCCCATCACCGGAGGATGCAGCGCGGCCGATCACGAGAACCGAGCCGACATTCCATCGCTGCAGTGCCCAGGCCGCCTGCTCGAGTCCGGCGATGGCGTCGGCTTCGAGGCTGGCTTGCCCGGGCGCGAAATCGATCCGTGGCAGCGCGGCATAAGGCGGCAGGATGCGGACACCCCAGCCGGGATTGGCGGCGCGCAGCTTTGCTTCGGTGGCATGCAGGTTTTCCAGCGAAACACCTGGCGCTGCCACGGCTGTTGCCGAAATCTGCCGGCGCTGGCGGTCGATCAGGATGCGCTCCTGGTCGATGCCGGCAACCAGGCCGATGTCCACCGCCAGCCGGTCGGCTTCGATGTCGCGCAGGGAAAATTGCTCCAGCGCGGTGCGCTCCTGCTGGAAGCGCGAGATATCCTGATCGACGACGATCTGGTTCAGCAGCAGGCGGCTCTTCACGCCCAGCCGCTGTTCGAGCGCTGCGGCGATATCGGCGCTGGCGGTCTGGCTGAACTGGCTTGTGAGCACGACTGCGCTGGCGGTGACCGGTGTCTTGGCGAAATCGATTTCCAGCTGCGAAACCTTGCCACCCTCGGCGAAATGTTTGGTGATTTCGGCGCGAATCTGCCGCGAGATGATGGCCTCGCGGGCAATCTGCTTCAGCGCGAACGCCAGCGGGACGCAGAGGATGATGAAGACGAGGATGATGAGGCCCGCCTGCTGGCCCGTCTGCCGGGGCGACAGATTGGCGCCGAAGCCGTAGAAGCGCGCCATGACCGCAGCCGAAAGGGCGATGGCCAGAAGATTGGTCATGAACAGCGCCAACGCGCCGGAAAACACCGCCAGATTGGCAGTCGCCAGCCCGAAGCCGACGACGGCTAGCGGCGGCATCAGGGCGGTGGCGATGGCGACGCCCACGATGGTTTCGCCGCGCCCGCGGATCATCGCGTAGGTTCCGGCCAGCGCAGAAAACACTGCCACCAGCAGATCGAACAGGCTGGGCCGGGTGCGCGCCAGTATTTCCGGCGTAACGGCCTGCAGCGGTGACAGCCAGACCACCGTGGCGGCAAACAGCACGGCCAGCAGACTGCCCAGCGCAAGCGCCTGCACGCAGCGCCGCACTTCGCGCCAATCGAAGATCGCAAGGCCGAAGCCGAGGCCGATGATCGGCCCCATAAGCGGCGAAATCAGCATGGCGCCGATGATGACCGCCGGCGACGACAGCAGCAGCCCCAGCACCGCGATGCCGGCCGACATGACAGCCATGAACGCGTAGCGCGGCGACCAGCCGGAATCCTCGTCGACCCGGGCGACCACCTTTTCATAATCCACCGAGCCGACGATTTCCCGCCGCCACCAGCGCCTCGCCAGCCGCGAACGCGAGCGGGCGGCATCGGCGGCACCCTTGCGGGGGGTGTCAGCGGGAGGGCTGTGCTCGTTCATGGCGGCCCCCTGTAGCGCGCATCCCCCGGTCGGTCGACGGTCAGCGGTTGGCAGCCGGCACCCACAATATGTCGCCCACCTCGCGATTGGCGTGCCGCGCCATCACGAACAGATGATCCGACAGCCGGTTCAGAAAGCGGATGGCAAGCGGATTGATGAGGGTCTGCGCCGCCGCCGTCACCGCATCGCGCTCGGCACGGCGGGTGACGGTGCGGGCAACGTGCAAGTGGGCGGAAAGCGCTGTGCCGCCGGGCAGAATGAAGCTGTTGAGCGGAGCCAGATCGGCGTTCATCTGGTCGATTTCGGTTTCCAGCCGGTCGATCTGGGATTGTACCGTGCGCAGCGGCTCCCATTCCGGCTTGGTGCCGCCGTCTGCGAAATCGTCACCGGGCGTCGCCAGATCGGCGCCGACATCGAACAGATCATTCTGGATGCGCGTCAGCATCGCGGCATAGGGCTCGCCGGCGTGCAGCCTGGCGACGCCGATCGAGGACATCGCCTCGTCGGTGCTGCCATAGGCGGAGACCCGGGCGGCATCCTTGCGCAGGCGGGAGCCATCAGCAAGGCCCGTGCTGCCGTCGTCACCCGTGCGGGTATAGATGCGGTTCAGCTTGACCATCAGTTGGTGAGCCCGCGCCCGCCGACTGCCAGCAGCAGCAGAACGAGCGCGATGGTCAGCAGCTGGAAGGTGACGCGCAGGCTCATCAGCTTGTTGGATTGCGCGCCGGTCATGCCCTTGCCCTGCGCCATGCCGATGACGCCGCGGACGAGGACATAGCCGGTGGCAAGTGCCGCCAGCACGATGAGGACGATGATGGCTGTGTTCATCATTGCCCCTTACGCCTGTTTGCCGCGCTTGCAGAGCGACAAATGCGCGCTGGACGCCAGGCAGGCAGCGGCGGCGCACCCAACCGCTGCTTGTAGCCCAGATCCCGCCGCATCATCGGCCGGGCAAACCTCTATGCACGCACCGAAAAATCTCTGCCGAAGGCCGTGTGACCGCGCAAATTCGCAGCAAGGGAGGCGGCGTCTATGCCCGCGCTTCGAAGCGCTTGCAGGGTCTCGGCGGCATCGCGCTTGGCCAGCCTGCGGCCATCTGCTGCCAGCAGCAGCGGGTGGTGCAGATAGTGCGGTGTCGGCAGACCAAGCAGGGCCTGCAACAGGCGCTGGACATGGGTGGCCTCGAACAGGTCGCGGCCGCGGACGATGTGGGTCACCTGCTGGAAGCCATCGTCCACCACCGCCGCCAGAATGTAGCCGACGCCGATGTCGCGCCGGGCAAGCACGATATCGCCGAGCAACGCCGGATCGGCGGCGACGCGGCCGGCCGTGGCATCCGTCCAGTGCAGCGGTCGGGTGCGCCTCGATGCGGCGGCGGAATCGAGCCGGATGGCATGCGTCTCGGTGGCTGCCCGGGCGTCGGCTTGCGCGCGGTCCAGTGCACGGCAGGTGCCGGGATATCGGGGCGACGGTGCGTGCGGCGCGGATGCAGCCGCGGCGATGTCGGCGCGGCTGCAGAAGCAGGGATAGGTGAGGCCGGCTGCAGCCAGCGTTGCAAGCGCCGAATCATGGGCCGCCCGGCGTGTGGATTGCAGCATGGGCGTGGGAAAATCGAGGTCGAGCCAGTGCAGATCATCGACGATGGCGGCCACGAATCGCGGGCGGCAGCGGGCGGTGTCGATGTCTTCGATCCGCACGAGAAACTGCCCGCCCGAGGCGCGCGCAAGATCATGCGCCAGGATGGCCGACCATGCGTGGCCCAGGTGAAGATGGCCGGTGGGGGAGGGGGCAAAGCGCGAAATCATGGGTGCAAAATCCAAAGCCCCTTGACCATAGCAATATCTGGTGCTGTCATATCCACGACATACAGCTTGTGGTAGGGAGCTGGTGAATTTGAAGCAGGCGCCTTGTCAGGGGTGGCTGCCTGAAGTGCGATAGGGTGGACAGGCATTGGCAGGCGCGGCTCGCACTGAACGGGAGCGGGACGTATGTATCATCCTGACATGCTTGACAATCTGGAGCGATGGGCGTCACCGCAAAGCTGCCCGGCGCTTGTTCTGAACGCCGATTACACGCCCCTCAGCTATTATCCGCTGTCGCTCTGGTGCTGGCAGGATGCCATCAAGGCGGCATTTCTGGAGCGGGTGGATGTGGTCGCGCAATATGACCGCGAGATCCGCTCGCCGAGCTTCCGGATGAAGCTGCCGTCGGTGGTGGCGCTGCGGCAATATGTGAAGCCTTCCAACCACCCGGCCTTCACGCGTTTCAATCTTTTTCTGCGGGACAAGTTCGTCTGCCAGTATTGCGGTGCAAAGGACGATCTGACTTTCGATCATGTGGTGCCGCGCGCCTATGGCGGCCGCACGACCTGGGGCAATGTGACGACCGCGTGCGCGCCATGCAATCTGCGCAAAGGCGGTCGCACCCCGGCGGAAGCGCACATGATCCCGCGCAGCCGGCCGCACCAGCCGAGCAGCCACCAGCTGCAGGAACATGGCCGGGCCTTTCCGCCGCATTTCCTGCATGCGACGTGGCGGGATTATCTGTATTGGGATGTGGAGCTGGAAGCGTAGCGGCTGCGAATAGCGCGCAGCCCTATTCGCAGACTCGCGAAGCGACCCGGCCGGCGTGCGAATGGAGGAGCCCGACATTCGACACGACCGACGACGTGGCTTTGCCACGTCCCTGTGTTTCCTGGCGTCGCGTCGCTTTTTGTCGGTGGCGTCGCCCCCGCCCCAACCCTCACCTGAAGGGGAGGGGCTTTTTTCAATCAGCCGACGATTTCTTCGGGCTTGAAGAAGAACGCAATCTCGATCGCCGCATTCTCTTCGCTGTCAGAACCATGCACCGTGTTGGCTTCGATGCTTTCGGCAAGCTCGGCCCGGATCGTGCCTGCATCCGCATTCGCAGGGTTGGTAGCCCCCATCACGCGGCGGTTGAGCGCGACCGCGTCTTCTCCTTCCAGCACCTGCACGACCACCGGGCCGGAGGTCATGAAGCTGACGAGATCGTTGAAGAAGGGGCGCTCGGCGTGGACGCCGTAGAAACCTTCGGCCTGCGCCCTGGTCATGTTGATGCGCTTCGAGGCGACGACGCGCAGGCCGGTTGCTTCCAGCATGGCGGTCACCTTGCCGGTGATGTTGCGACGGGTGGCATCGGGCTTGATGATCGAGAAGGTGCGGGTGGTCATGGTGATCCTGTGCATTGAAGTTGGCGCGCCATAGCCGATGATGCTGCGGCGCACAAGAAATGTGGCAAGAGCGTGGGCAAAGCGCACGCGTCGGTCGTGTCGATTGTCGAATTCCGCCAATGGGGCGGATTGGCGCTTCGCTCCAACCGCACGCAAGGCTTGGTGTCAAAGGCTCTGTAAGCCGGGTTCTGTCCAGCGGTTTCCCGCCTGGGCGACCATTCATCTGGGATGCGTGTTGCCACGCACCTCTAGCAACCAACCCGCGCGTCCCGGCTGGATGAGCCTGTGGTTGCCCACGCGACGCGCCTATTCGGTCTTGCTCCCGGTGGGGTTTGCCGTGCCACCGCTGTTGCCAGCGGCGCGGTGCGCTCTTGCCGCACCCTTTCGACCTTGCCTTCAGCCGGAGCCAGGAAGGCGGTCTGCTTTCTGTTGCACTGTCCCTGACCCCGAAACCGGGGCCGGCGGGCGTTACCCGCCACCGTTCATCCGTGGAGCCCGGACTTTCCTCGACCCCGGAGATGATCCGAAGGCCGCGGTCGCCTGAACCTCTGACACCCTGCTTCCTTGTCAAGCACGCCGGGAAAGGTCAAGGTTGCCGGAACGCTTCAGGGAGCCGGACCATGGCAGACGACACCTCCAACGACTTCAAGATGAACCGCCCCACCATCATTTCGCTGCTTTATATCGGCTCGTTCCTGGCCGGAATCACCACCATCATCGGCGTCATCCTCTGCTATGTGTGGCAGAAGGAAGAGCATGCGGGCTGGGAAGACAGCCACTATCGCTACCATATCCGCACCTTCTGGATCGGCATGCTTTACACGATCCTTGCGATCGTCGGCTCGATCTTCACGACCATCCTTGCGACCGTCGGCTCGATCTTCACGCTGTTCCTGCTGGCGCCGCTGTTCTTCGGCGCGCTGGTGATCTGGTTTGCGGTGCGCGCGGTGAAGAGCCTGCTGGCAGCACAGAAGCGCGAACCGATCGCCAATGTGGAATCCTGGATTTTCTAGCGCACCGATGGACCGCCAGACCTTTCAGGCCGCCGATCTCTATGGCGACATCGAGACCAGCCCTAAGCAGCGGCTGAAGGATTATGTTCCCGGCCTCACAGTGGCGCTGCTGGCGACGCTGGCGGCCGGCTATCTCTCCGATCATTATGGCGCGCCGCTCACGTTGATGGCCCTGCTGGTGGGGCTTGCGCTGAATTTCCTGTCCGGCGACCGCCGGCTGAATGCGGGCCTCAGCTTTGCGGCGCGCGATCTGCTGCGGCTGGCAGTCGTGCTGATCGGCGTGCGCATCACGCTCGGCGACATCTCCGATCTCGGCTGGGCCACCTTCGGCGCGGTGCTGGCTATTCTGGCGCTGACCTTCGTGTCGGGCATCGCGATTGCCCGCGCGCTCGGCTTTTCCACCGCCTTCGGGGCGCTGGGCGGCGGCGCGGTCGCCATCTGCGGGGGTTCGGCCGCGATGGCGCTGGCAGCAACGCTGGGCGAGCGGCGGGTCACGCAGGCGGATGTGACGATGGTGTTGGTCGGCATCTCGGCTGTGGGGGCGGCGGCGATGGCGCTGTATCCGCCGCTGGCTGCGGGCCTCGGCTTCTCCGATCAGGCGGCCGGCTTCCTGATGGGGGCGGCCATTCACGATGTGGCGCAGGCGGTGGGCGCAGGAACCGCCGTTTCAGCGGAGGCGGGCGAGGTGGCAACCATTGTGAAGCTGTCGCGCGTCGCCATGCTGGCGCCGGTGCTGCTGATCGTCGCCGCGCTGTTCCGCGAAGGTGGGGCAAAGGCGAAGACGGTCGGCGTGCCGCTGTTCCTGATCGGATTTTTTGTGGTGGCGGCGGTCAATTCAACCGGCTTGATCCCGCCACAGGTGGGGGCGGTCGCATCGCAGCTGTCGGCCTGGCTGATGGCGATTGCGATTGCAGCGGCTGCAATCCGCTCGCCGATGAGGGATTTGCTGGCATCCGGACCGCGACCGCTGCTCGTGATAACAGGCGCTTCGCTGGTGTCTCTGGCGGCGTCGCTTTTGGCGGCCAAATTGCTGTTTGACTGATAGCTGATCCCGCTGAAAATGCCCTGGGATCCCGACGGAACGCCGCAAGCGCTCCTCTCGCGCCGGCCGATAGGCCGAACTCGATAAGGCTTCTTCATTTGGCGTTGCTCAATATAAACCCTGCCGACATCTGCGGGGCCCGGCGCAGCTTTGTTGACTGTGTTGCGGGATGCTTACCGCCCGGTCTGCCCCCTGTGCATCAGCATGGCATCTGCCAGCACCAGCGCCATCATCGCCTCGGCAACCGGCGCGGCGCGGATGCCGACGCACGGGTCGTGGCGGCCCCTGGTGATGATTTCCGATGCTTCGCCGCTGCGTGTGATCGTCTCCACCGGCGTCAAGATGCTGCTCGTCGGCTTCAGCGCCATGCGGACGACGACCGGCTGGCCGGTGCTGATTCCACCCGCTGTGCCGCCGGCGTGGTTCGCCAGGAACAGCGGGCCATCCGCTCCGGGCCGCATCGCGTCCGCATTCTGCTCGCCGCGCAGGCGGGCGGCCGCAAAGCCGTCGCCGATTTCCACGCCCTTCACCGCATTGATGCTCATCATGGCCGCAGCCAGCTGGCCGTCCAGCTTCTGATACACCGGCGAACCCCATCCGGCCGGAACGCCTCTCGCGGTGACTTCCACGACTGCTCCAAGCGACGAGCCGGCCTTGCGGGCAGCGTCCAGCGCTACCTCCCAACGGGCGGCGGCCTTGGCGTCCGGGCAGAAAAACGGGTTGCGCTCAATTTCCGCGGCGTCGAAATCTGCGCGGTCGATGCCGTCGCCGCCCAATTCCACCAGATAGCCGCTGATCACGATCCCATCGCCAAGCACCTTGCGCCCCACAGCCCCCGCCGCCACCCGCGCCGCGGTTTCCCGCGCGCTCGAACGCCCGCCGCCGCGCGGGTCGCGAAGCCCGTATTTCGCGTCATAGGCATAGTCTGCATGGCCCGGCCGATAGCTCTGCGCGACCTCGGAATAATCCTTCGAGCGTTGGTCCACATTGCGGATCATCAGGCTGATCGGCGTGCCCGTCGTCAGCCCCTCATGCACGCCCGACAGGATTTCCACCCGGTCAGGCTCCTGTCGCTGCGTCGTGAAGCGGCTGCTGCCGGGGCGGCGCTTGTCGAGGAAGGGCTGGATATCGGTTTCGGCAACCCGCAGCCCGGGCGGGCAGCCATCGACCACGGCACCGATCGCGGCCCCGTGCGATTCCCCCCAGGTGGCGAAGCGGAAGAGGTGGCCAAAGCTGTTGTGCGACATGGCGTGCGCATGCAGCAGGATCAGATTGAACGCAAATTTGAGCCGAAGCTCACTGCACCAACGATTGCATTCGCATCGCCGTTATTGCGACGGCCGTACAACTTGCACGATTGGCGGAGGAGGTGCCGGGCCAATTGCCATCCGCAGATCATTTTCGACCCAACCTGTCATGCGTGTTCCAGGAGGCAAAACGGCGCTCGTTCCAGTGATGAAAGGTGCAAGAGGCCATAAAAATACTGCAGCGGCAACGACACCAGCTGTTCCTCCTTCGCCTTCATCATCGGCAGATCCAGCTAGATTTATATTTATGTTTCCCATTCGCGCATACAAAACACGAGTATCAAGTTTTCCAGACTTGCCAAGCGTTCCTTTTTTTTCAACACGCGATACTTCGCCTACACCTCTAGTTCCTGCAGGTATAACAATTTGCCCTTCGACAATAACATCCTCTACTACTCGTAATTCAAACCGGTCGCCGACGCGCGCCGTCTTGGAGCTCAACTCAGATTGACTAAGCATATAAACCGGCGTGCCTTGCCTCAAAGTGACTAATGCAGGTGCAGTCTGCTCAGGTGGTTGCTCGCTCCTGGAAAGGCCCTCAACAGGGTTGGAGGTGGTTTGCGGCGCTGCAGTGGTGGACTTTTGAGCATGACTCGCAAACGACACACACAGGCTGGCTGCGACGCCTAACATTAGTCTTGCATTCACCATTGCAACTCCCCCGACACGCATCTCGCAATTTAAAGAAATACCTTATTTACCAACTGGCAAAGAGCAAGACAAATAGTGAGCGAACGTGGTTGTCGATCATCCGCTTTCCGACGCTTCATGGGTATTTGTCTGTCACCCATCGAAATCACCGTGGTGCGGCTGGGCGGGATGCAACGCCGCCGGGAGGCGCAGGTGAGCAGCGTCAACAACGCCGGAGCGGAGTCCGGGGTGATGGACAAGGATCAGCTGGCGTTTGACAGCGAACTGCTGTCGCCGGGATTGTTGAAGGGGACACTCAGGGCCGATCTGGCACCGGGCCAATATGGCTTCATCCAGTCGATGAGCGGCGGCGGAAGCCAGTGCGCGCTGACGGCCCGGGTCTTCGATTTCGGTATGGAACAAGGTTGCGGAAGTCGCTCCGCCATGCCTCTCTCACGTCCCGTTCCTTACCGCCGTCATTCCAGCGATAGCTGGGATCTGCCCCCTATGGGCAAGCGGAAGGCCGGGAAATGCCAGCTTTGGCTGGCATTACGGGGGAGGGGCAGTGTAGGTGAGAAAAATCCGTCAGCTCAAAGCTATATCCGGCGCGTCCTCCGCCTTCATGCCGATGGCATGATAGCCCGCATCCACATGGTGATTCTCCCCCGTCACGCCGGACGCCAGTTCTGACAGCAGATAGAGCCCTGCGCCGCCGACATCCTCGATCGTGATGTTGCGCCTCAGCGGGCTGTTCAGCTCGTTCCATTTCAATATGTAGCGGAAATCGCCGATGCCGCTGGCGGCGAGCGTTTTCACCGGGCCGGCGGAAATGCTGTTCACCCTGATGCCATGCCGGCCATAATCGGCCGCAAGATAGCGGACGCTGGCTTCGAGGCCGGCCTTGGCAACGCCCATCACATTGTAGTGCGGGATGACCTTTTCGGCGCCGTAGTAGCTGAGCGTCACCATCGACCCACCGTTCGGCATCATGGCAGCGGCGCGGCGGGCGACTGCGGTGAAGCTGTAGACGCTGATGTCCATGCTCATGCGGAAATTCTCGCGGCTGGTGTCGGCATAAGCCCCGCGCAGCTCGTTCTTGTCGGAAAAGCCGATGGCATGGACGAGGAAATCGATTGCCGGCCATTGCGCGGCGAGCTGGCCGAAGCAGGCGTCGATGCTGTCGTCGGACGCCACGTCGCAATCGAACAGCAGGCTGGAACCGACGCTTTCCGCCAACGGACGCACCCGCTTGGCCAGCGCCTCGCCCTGATGGCTGAACGCAAGTTCCGCCCCGTGCGCGGCAAGAGCGGAGGCGATTCCCCATGCGAGTGAGCGGTCGTTGGCAACCCCCATAATGAGCCCGCGCTTGCCCTGCATCAATCCTGCCATGCAAACTCCTCGTGCCGTCTGGCCTGTCTATGCGCTTGCCGGCTGCTTTGCCAGCGCGGCGTTCAGTTCCGCGCCGAGCACAAGCGCGAAGCCGACGGCGTAGAAAAACAGCATCGCGACCATCACCCCCGACAATGCGCCGTAAGTGATGCTCATGTCGCCGAAGCGCGACAGGATGGGCCCGAGCAGCAGCGATCCGCCGATCCACGCCAGCGTGGTGACCACCGCGCCGGGCCAGGCGGCGGCCTTGCGGTGCACGCTTGGCGCCAGCAGCTTGAAGATCGCCCAGATCGCAAAGAAGATGAACACCGGCGGCAGGAAGCGCGAAAGATCAACCCAGCCGGGCACGTCCACGGAATAGGGAAACAGCGTTCGCATGGCCTTCATCGCGACGACGAGCACGACCTGCGACAGGAATGCGACGAGCACGAGCAGCATGGTAAGGAGTGTGGCGCCCATGGAATAGAGGCGGTATTCCCAGAAGGCGTGCAGCCTGGGCGCTTCGAACGCGCGATGGATGATATCGCGCAGCGTCTCGATGAAAGTGGTGACCGTCCACAGCGCAACGATGCCGCC
>JBBRKH010000013.1:0-15532 GCA_038217965.1 Sphingomonadales bacterium
CTGCGCAGTCGGCTGGCGGCAGCCTGCGGCAGGAGGCCCAGAGCCGCGCGCATGCGGCGCGCGAACTCGCTCTGCAGGATCCGCTGGTGGGCGCGTTTCTGGCGACATTCCCTGGCAGCAGCCTGCTGCCCATGACCGAACCGCACGCCAGCAAGAGGAGCGCCTGAGCCATGCAGAGCATCGACGACATCATCAAGATGGCCAGCAATGTTCAGGCCGAGCTCGCGCGCGCGCAGGAGGGACTGGACAGGCTGGAAGTGGAAGGCCAATCCGGCGGCGGGCTGGTGAAGGTGATCGCCAGTGCCAAGGGCCGCATTGTGAAGCTCAGCATCGACGCTTCGCTGATGACGCTGGAATCGAAGGAAATGACCGAGGATCTGGTGGTTGCGGCGTTGAACGATGCGCGCGGCAAGGCCGATGCGGTGGCCAGCGCAGAAATGCAGAAGATGACCGCCGGGTTGCCGCTGCCACCGGGCTTCAAGCTCTAGACCGAGCCGCGTTCTGGTTGCACCCGAACACCCGCTCTAACTCCTTGTTTTTCCGCATGGGGTTCTGTCCAGATGATTCCATTTGAACGGAACATGCTCTAAAGCAGCGCCTTCAGCTCGGTTTTCACGATCTTGCCATTGGCATTGCGTGGCAGCGGTTCGTCGCGAATGTGGATTTCCACAGGCACCTTGAACGCCGCCAGCCGCTCGCGCACGAAGGCGCGCAGGGCCTCGCTTTCCACCTGCATTCCCGGCTTCAGCGATACGAATGCCACCGGCTCTTCGCCAAGCACGAGGTGCGGCCTGCCGACGAGTGCGGCATCCATCAGGCAAGGATGCTCGCAGAGGGCGGCTTCGACTTCGACGCAATAGATGTTCTCGCCGCCACGGATGAGCATGTCTTTTGCGCGGTCCACGATGGTGATGAAGCCTTCCGCATCGATCCTCGCAAGGTCGCCGGTGCGCACCCAGCCATCGGGGAAGGTGTCGCGGGTTGCATCCGGCATGTTCCAATAGGCTTTCACGATATTCGGGCCGAAACCGTAGAGCTCGCCGACGGTGTCGGCGGGGAGGACATTGCCTTGTGGATCGCGCACCTGCGCCTCGCACACTGCGACGGGTGGCCCGGCGGACTCGGGGCGGTTCAGATAGTCTTCGCCGCCGTGCTGGCTGAAGGTGGCGCTCGTTTCGGTCATGCCCCAGCCGTTGCCGGGCGCGGGCCCGGCCATGCCGATCTGCCGGACGAGCTCGGGGGCGGATGGCGCACCGCCGTAGGAGATGGTTTCCAGGCAGGATATGTCGTGCTTTTCGCGGTCGGGGTGGGTGAGCAATTGCCAGGCGATGGTGGGGACACCGCCGGCCGATGTGATACGCTCGCGGGCGATGAGGGCCAGCGCCTCGCCGGCATCGAACTTGCGCTGCATCACCAGCTTCATGCCCGCGAAAAGGGCGGGGTTCATCACCGCGTGGCTGCCGGTTGCGTGGAAGAACGGGACGGAGAGCAGGATCGATTTCTGCGGTGCGGCCGGGTCAGGCAGCGGGGGCATTTCGCCGCGCCGGAGAAAGGAGCGCGCGGCCGACGAGGCGGACGAGAAAATGTTGCTGGAAATGTTGCGCTGGGTGCCGAGCGCGCCTTTCGGTTTTCCGGTGGTGCCGGACGTATAGAAGATGGTGGCGTCGTCTTCCGGGTGCAGGAAAGGCTCGGGGGTTGGCGCGTCGGGCAGGCTGGCCCAGCGTTCCGGTTTGCCGATGATGGCCTCCAGGCTGCCGTCGCCCCGGGCGATCAGAATATGTTTCAGCATCGGGATCGCGCTGCGGTGCGGCTGGATGCGCTGCCAGCGTTCGGCGTCGGCGACGAGCAGCTTTGCGCCGGAATCGGTGAGGCCATATTCCAGCTCTGCGCCGGTCCACCAGGCATTGAGGGGCGTGATGATGGCGCCCACCAGCGCGGCGGCATAGAATGCGACCGGCCATTCCGGGAGGTTGCGCATGACGATGGCGACGAGGTCTCCCTGCACGATGCCGAGCATTCTGAAATGCGCCGCGAGGTGAATTGCGGCGCGGGCGAAGGCTTCGAAGCTGACGCGTTCGGCCTCGTGGACGAGGAAGATTTTTTCGCCATGGCTTCGCCCGATGGCGAAACTGTGCTGCAACGAGGCGGGCGCATTCTTCCAGGTGCGGGTGGGATGGCCGCGGATTTCAACGGTTTCCATTTCGAACATGGCGCCGGGCGCAGTCAACAGCGCGTGCGCCTGCGCGATGGACATTGCTGGCCAGATATTTGTCATTGATTCGTCTCCCGCCGGCACCAAAGCGCAAAGCGGGGGCGCTTACAATCGCCAAGCGGGCGCGCTAGGAAGCCGCGATGGCGACGCCCCCGCACCTGACCCTGATCGACGGCTCGGGATTCATTTTTCGCGCCTACCACCGCCTGCCGCCATTGACTGATCCGCAAGGTGTGCCGGTGGGGGCGGTGTTCGGATTTACCTCGATGCTGTGGAATCTCGTCGAGGCAGCGCGGAAATCACCGGAGGAAGATTATTTCGCCGTTATCCTGGATGCCGGCAAGCAGAGTTTCCGGCATGATCTCTATGCCGAATACAAGGCAAACCGTCCCGATCCGCCGGAGGATCTGCTGCCGCAGTTTCCGCTGATCCGCGATGCCGTGCATGCGCTGGGAGTGCCCTGCATCGAGCTGGCCAATTTCGAGGCCGATGATCTGATCGCATCCTATGCCGAAGCCGGCCACGCCAAGGGCTGGACGGTGACAATTGTGAGCTCGGACAAGGATCTGATGCAGCTGGTGCGGCCGGGAATCAGCCTGCTGGACACCATGCAGAACAAGCGGTTCCATGCTGCCGAAGTAGTGGAGAAATGGGGCGTCCGGCCGGATCAGCTGGCCGATGTTCTGGCGCTGATGGGGGATAGCGTGGACAATGTGCCGGGCGTTCCCGGCATCGGGCCGAAAACGGCGGCCGATCTGGTCAACCAGTTCGGCGATGTGGAAGGGGTGCTTGCCAATCTGCCGCAGATCAAGCGGCCAAAGCTGCGGGAGAATCTGGAGCTGCACGCCGATGCGGCGCGACTGTCGCGGATACTCGTCGAACTGAAGCGCGATATGGTTCTGGCGCCGCCGCTGGATGGATTGAAGCTGACCGATGCGCAGGACAAGGATCTGCTGGCGGCGTTTCTGGCAAAACACGGGTTTCGCTCGTTGCTGGCGAAGCTCGGCGATCTTGGCCGGGCCGCGGCCGAGACGATTTCCGCGCCGCAGCTTGCGGAAGGCGCACCCGATGCGCCGCCGTTCGATCATGCGGGCTATGAATGCGTCACCACGCTGGAGCGCCTGGGCTGGTGGCTGGACGAGGCGCGGCGGCTGGGGACGGTGGCTTTCGACACCGAGACGACAAGCCTCGATGCGGTGGCGGCGGGGCTTGTGGGGTTCAGCCTGTCGGTCGAGCCGGGCAAGGCCTGCTATGTGCCGGTGGGGCATGTGTCTGGCGCGGGACTGCTGGCGGAGAAGGTTGCGCAGCTGGCCCTGGAAGATGCGTTGCCGCCGCTGAAGGCGCTGCTGGAAGATGCCGGCGTGCTGAAGGTCGGGCACAATCTGAAATACGACATGGTGGTTATGGCATCGCACGGCATCGCCATTGCGCCGTTCGACGATACGATGCTGCTCTCGTATGCGCTGGAGGCGGGCCTGCATGGGCATGGCATGGACGAGCTCGCCGAGCTGCATTTTGCGCACACGCCCATTGCCTTCAAGGAGGTGGCGGGCACTGGCAAGGCGCAGACCAGCTTTGCCGAGGTGCCGCTGGACCGGGCGACCGCTTATGCCGCCGAAGATGCCGATGTGACATTGCGGCTGCACCAGATGCTGAAGCCGCGCCTGTGGCGCAGCAAGGTGACGCGCGTGTATGAATGGTGCGATCGGCTGCTGGTGCCGGTGTTGGCCGGCATGGAGCGGGCCGGCATCAAGGTCGACCGCGCCGAACTGTCCCGGATGTCCACGGAATTCGCCGGCGAGATGGCGCGGCTGGAGGGCGAGGTGCATGCCGTGGCCGGGCAGCCCTTTGCTCTGGGAAGCCCGAAGCAGCTGGGCGAGATCCTGTTCGACAGGCTCGGGCTACCCGGCGGCAAAAAAGGCAAATCCGGGCAATATTCCACCGACGTCACCGAAATGGAGCGGCTGGCGGCGCTGCAGGATGTGCCGGGCGCGGAGATCGCCAGACTGCTGCTGGATTGGCGGCAGGTGGCAAAATTGCGCTCGACCTACACCGAAGCGCTGCAGCAGCAGATCAACCCGGATACCGGGCGGGTGCACACCAGCTTCTCGATGGCGGTGGCCTCAACCGGGCGGCTGGCGTCCACCGATCCGAACCTGCAGAACATTCCGATCCGCACCGAAATGGGGAGGCGGATTCGCGATGCGTTCGTAGCCGAGCCCGGCAATGTCATCCTGTCGGCCGATTACAACCAGATCGAACTGCGGCTGATGGCGCATATCGCCGAAGTGCCGGAATTGCAGCAGGCCTATGCCGAAGGCCAGGACATCCACAACCTGACGGCGCGGCAGATCTTCGGCTTGCCCGACGACGAGCCGGTTGATCGCGAGCAGCGCAACCGGGCCAAGACGATCAACTTTTCGATCATCTACGGCATTTCCGCTTTCGGTCTCGCCCAACGGCTTTCGATTTCGCGTGGCGAAGCGCAGGATTTCATCGAGCGCTATCTGGATCGCTATGCCGGCATCCGCCGCTACATGGCGGAAACGGTGGCGCAGGTGCGCGAGGATGGTTTCGTCACCACCCTCTATGGCCGACGCATCCACATTGCCGCCATCCGGTCCAAGGTGCAATCCGAACGACAGGGCGCCGAGCGGCAGGCGATCAACGCGCCCGTTCAGGGAACTGCGGCAGACATCATCAAGCGCGCCATGGTCGGCATGAATCCGGCGCTGGCGGCGGCGGGCTTGACGGGGACGCGCATGCTGCTCCAGGTGCACGACGAGCTGGTTTTCGAGGTTCCGGTGCCGGAAATCGCTTCGGCAACCGCGGCAATCAGGGGCGTGATGGAACAGGCGGCCGGTCCGGCCCTTGCACTTGATGTTCCACTGGATGTCGAAATCGGAACCGGACTGAATTGGGGAGCTGCACATTGAAATCTCTGTCGATCATCATGCTGGCGGGTCTGCTGACCGGCTGCTCCACCAGCAATGCGCAGATAAGTCCTGCGGCATCGGGCGCGGAGCCTGCGTTGTGGACGGCAACCTATGTCTGCGGCGACGGCCAGCGGGTGGATCTGAAGCACGACCGGGCAGCCGGGCTGATGCTTGCAACCCGCAGCGGCGAGAGCTTCACGCTGCAGGAGGAAGTCGGCAAGAACCCGCCGCAGTTCGTCATGGGATCCGACGTTGTCGTGGTCGAGACCGGGGGCATTCGCATGGTGCGCGGCAAGGCGGCGCGCCAGGCGTGCATTGTTGTGCCGGATACGCCCGTTTCCGGGACCATCTGGGGCACGCTTGCCAAGCTGGACCGCATGGCGCTGCCGCCGGGCTCGCGTGCGAAAATTCTGCTTGTGAACGCCGCCCGCGCCGATGCGCCGGCGGTTGAGATCGCTTCCACAACCCTGGTGACTGCCGGAAACCAGGTGCCACTGCACTTTCTGTTGTCGTATCCGCCGGCTGCCGTCAGCCCGCGCGGCATGACCTATCGCCTGCAGGCGCGGATCGAGGCTCCGGATGGCCAGGTGATGTTTCTCACCGACACGGCGACATTCGTGCTCGAAGGCGCCGCGCCGCAGCCACCGGTGGAATTGTTGCTCGTCCGCACTGCGGGCGGATGAGCGGCCCTTCCGGCTGGCTCATCATCGACAAGCCGCTCGGGCTGACCTCGGCGCAGGTCGTCGGCAAGCTGAAATGGGCGCTGCGCAATGCCGGCCATGGCAAAGTCAAGACCGGGCACGGTGGAACGCTGGACCCGCTGGCAACGGGCGTGCTGCCGGTGGCGCTGGGCGAGGCAACCAAGCTTGCGGGCTATCTGCTGAACGGCCCCAAGGGCTATGATTTCGCGATCCGGTTCGGCCAGAGCACCACAACGGACGATGCCGAAGGCGCGGTGGTGCTGGAAAGCGCACATCGGCCGACGGCTGCCGATATTGCAGCAGTGTTGCCGCAGTTCACCGGGCGCATCCGCCAGCGCCCGCCGGCCTATTCGGCGCTGAAGGTGGATGGCGAGCGGGCCTACAAGCTGGCACGGGCAGGTGCGCCACCCGAACTGGCGGAGCGGGAGGTCACCATCAAGACACTCACCTTGTGCGAGAGCGAGAGAGACTGCGCCCGATTCTCGGTGGCCTGCTCCAAAGGCACGTATGTGCGCAGCCTGGCCCGCGATCTGGCGGCCGCGCTTGGGACGGTGGGCCATGTGTGCGCGCTGCGACGCACGGTTGCGGGGCCTTTCACCCTCGATCAGGCGCTTGTGCTGGACTCGGCGATGGAAATCGTGCAGAGGCGCGCGCTTGAACAGGCCCTGTTGCCGCTGACTGCCGGACTGGACGACATCCCGGTCCTGGCAGTCGACCCCGCCGAAGCGCTCGCCCTCTCGCAGGGAAAGCGTCTGGAGGGTCCCCGTGCAGACCCAGGCCTCCATATCGCAACTCTCGGGTCTGTTCCGGTTGCGCTGGTCGAAGTCTGCGAAAACGACGTCCGCGTCGTCAGGGGTTTCAACCCATGATGTGAAGGAGACCATGATGTCGATTTCTGCAGACCGCAAAGCCGCGGTCATCGCCGACAATGCCCGCGCCGCCACCGATACCGGCAGCCCCGAAGTTCAGGTTGCCATCCTCACCGAGCGGATTTCCAACCTCACCGGGCATTTCAAAACCCACGCGAAAGACAATCACTCGCGCCGCGGCCTGCTGATGCTCGTCAACAAGCGCCGGTCGCTGCTGGATTATCTGAAGCGCATCGATATGGAGCGCTATCAGGCACTCATCGCCAAACTCGGCCTTCGCAAGTAGGCCTTCACCCCAAAACGGCTCCGGTTTCCGGGGCCGTTTTTGCTTTTCCGAGCCGCGAATTTGCACCGGAAAAGTTTGTCCGAACCGCCTCTGACACCAGGGTCAGCGGCAAGAAAAGAGATATCTGACACATGTTCACATTAGCGAAATCCGAAATTCAGTGGGGCGGGCGCACGCTCACCCTCGAAACCGGCAAGGTCGCCCGCCAGGCCGACGGCGCCGTGCTCGCCACCTACGGCGAAACCGTTGTTCTCTGCGCCGTGACTGCCGCCAAATCGGTCAAGGACGGGCAGGATTTCTTTCCGCTGACCGTCCACTACCAGGAAAAGTTCAGCGCCGCCGGCCGCATTCCGGGCGGCTTCTTCAAGCGCGAACGCGGCGCCACCGAGCATGAAACGCTTACCTCGCGCCTTATCGATCGCCCGCTGCGCCCGCTGTTTCCGGATGGTTTCTTCAACGAAATCAACGTTATTGCACAAGTGCTCAGCTATGACGGCGAGAATGAAGCCGACATGGTGGCGATGATTGCCGCGTCTGCCGCGCTCACCATTTCCGGCCTGCCCTTCATGGGGCCGATTGCTGCCGCCCGTGTCGGCTTTGCCGATGGCGAGTATCAGCTGAATCCATCGAAAGACATGGTGAAGGAGGGCCGCCTCGACCTTGTGGTCGCCGGCACGCATGACGCCGTGATGATGGTGGAATCCGAAGCGAAGGAACTTTCGGAAGACGAGATGCTGGGTGCGGTGATGTTCGCGCATCGCTCGATCCAGCCGGTCATCGCCGCCATTGTCGAGCTGGCCGAAAAGTCGGCCAAGGATCCGTGGGACGTGAAACTGTCCGACGATTCCGGCGAGCTGATGGCCAAGGTCCGCGCCGAAGTCGGCACGGCAATCACCGCTGCCTACAAGATCATTGCCAAGTCCGACCGGCACGCGGCGCTGACCGATGCCAAGGCCAGACTGAAGCCGTTGTTCGCCGACGCCGATACCACGACGCAACAGAAGGCCGGCAAGCTGTTCAAGAAGCTGGAAGGCGAAATCGTTCGCGGCGCCATCCTGAAGGACGGCATCCGCATCGACGGTCGCGACACGAAGACCATCCGGCCGATTCTCGGCGAAGTCGGCTTCCTGCCCCGCACCCACGGTTCGGCGCTGTTCACCCGCGGTGAAACGCAGGCCATCGTTTCGACCACGCTCGGCACATCGGATGCGGAGCAGATGATCGATGGGCTTGATGGACTGAAGTATGAGCGATTCATGCTGCACTACAACTTCCCGCCCTATTCGGTCGGCGAGGTCGGCCGTTTCGGGGCGCCGAGCCGCCGCGACATCGGCCACGGCAAGCTCGCCTGGCGTGCTATCCACGCGATGTTGCCGACCAAGGAAGAGTTTCCGTACACGATCCGGATTCTCTCTGACATCACCGAGTCCAATGGCTCCTCGTCGATGGCAACCGTCTGCGGCGCATCGCTGGCCTTGATGGACGCCGGCGTTCCGCTGAAGCGCCCGGTCGCCGGCATTGCGATGGGCCTGATTCTGGAAGGCAAGGCCTTCGCGGTTCTGTCTGACATCCTGGGGGACGAAGATCACCTCGGCGACATGGACTTCAAGGTGGCCGGCACCAGCGAGGGCATCACCAGCCTTCAGATGGACATCAAGATCGCCGGCATCACCGAGGAAATCATGAAGGTGGCGCTGGCGCAGGCAAGAGACGGCCGTGCTCACATCCTCGGCGAAATGGCGAAGGCCATCACCGAAGTGCGCAGCGAAATGTCTGCCCATGCCCCGCGCATCGAGACGATGCAGGTGGCCAAGGACAAGATCCGCGACATCATCGGCACCGGCGGCAAGGTCATTCGGGAGATCGTCGCGACAACCGGCGCCAAGGTCGATATCGAAGACGATGGCACGGTGAAGATCGCGTCGTCCGATCCGGAGAAGATCGAAGCTGCCCGGCAGTGGATTCTCGGCCTCACCCAGGAAGCCGAAGTCGGCAAGATCTACACCGGGAAAGTGGTCGGCATGCCGGAATTCGGCGCGTTCGTGAATTTCCTGGGAGCCAAGGACGGCCTCGTCCATATTTCGGAAATCAAGAACGAGCGGGTGAACAAGGTGTCCGAAGTCCTGACCGAAGGCCAGACGGTCAAGGTCAAGGTCATCGGCGTGGACGATCGCGGCAAGGTCAAGCTTTCGATGCGCCTCGTGGACCAGGAAACCGGCGAGGAAATCGCCGACACGCGTCCGGCGCGTGAACCGCGCGAGGGTGGTGACCGCGAGCGGTCCGACCGTGGCCCCCGCCGGGACGGCGGCGGCGAGCGGGATCGCGGGCCGCGCCGTGATGGCGGACGCGGTGGCCGCGACGGCGGCCGCGATCGGGGACCCCGCCGCGAACCGGAAGGCGATGCCCCGCTGCCCGCCTTCCTGACCGGCGACGACTGAGCAAAGCTGCCGCCGGCGGTGCATCGCATCGCCGGCGGCAAGCCTTTCCAATTCCGGGTGCTACAAGCTAGGGTCGTCACGCAATGTGGCGGCCTTTCCTGTGTGTCTTTCTGCTGTGCTGGTCCGGCTGTGCGCGGGCCGTTGCGGTGGCTGGTGTGCTTCGCGTAGTGCCCACCGCAGAGGGTGTCAGCGTTCGCCTGGCGCTTTCCGAGCCGCTGCGCGCACCGCCTCGCGCGTTCGCTCTGGCCGACCCGATGCGCTGGGCGGTCGATCTGTCGGGCGCCTCCAGCCTTCGCCGCGATGCCCCCGGCGCGGGTGACGCCAAGGCCGCCCGCGTCTCGCAGTTCGATCCCGCTTCCGTTCGCATCGTCGTCGATCTGGCGACTCCGATGCAGCTGCAGCGGGCTTTCCAGGATGCCGGCAATGTGCTGGAACTGCGCTTCGTGCCCACGGATGCCGCCGCATTTCGCGCGCAGGTGGCCCGGGGCCGCAATGCCATACCAGGCTTCGCTGCCAGCAATCCCCCACCACCCAATCCCGTTGGCGCGGTCGCTCCGCTGCCTGCTGCGCTTGCCGTCGAAAGCGCCGTGCGGCTGGATGCAGTGGAAGCAGCCCTGGCCGAAGCCGACCGCCAGATGGCGGCGGCACCGCTGCCCGCAAAGGCCGAGCCACCCGCCGGCCCGCAACGCCCGCCGTTGGCGAGGGCCAGCGCTTCTGCAAAGCGCGGCAGGCCGGTGGTTGTGCTGGATGCCGGGCATGGCGGCAAGGATGTCGGCGCCATCAGTGTGCGCGGCGGATTTGAAAAGGATGTGACGCTTGCCATCGTGCTTGCCGCCAAGCGCGCGCTGGAGAAGAAGGGCGGCATCACGGTGAAGCTGACCCGTGCCGACGACCGCTTCATTTCGCTGGGCGGGCGGGTTCGCATTGCGCGCGATTCCGGTGCCGACCTGTTCGTGTCGGTCCATGCCGACAGCGCGCCCAACGTCGAGGCGCGCGGCGCCAGCGTCTACACGCTGTCGGAAGTGGCGAGCGACCGCGAAGCGGCCCGGCTGGCGTCCAAGGAAAACAAGGCCGATCTGATTGCTGGCGTCAACCTGGGTGGCGAAAACCGCGAAGTTGCCACCTTGCTGGTCGATCTGGCGCAGCGCGATTCGATGAATGCCAGCGCCGATTTCGCGCAATTGCTGCAGCGCGCGCTGGAGCCGAGGGGGGTTCTGTTCCGCAGCCAGTTCCACCGCTTCGCCGGCTTTCAGGTTTTGCGCAACCTCGGCGTGCCGGCAGTTCTGCTGGAAACCGGCTATCTCTCCAACACCGTCGACAGCGAGGTGCTTTTTACCCGCAAGGGCCAGCAGGCGCTTGCGGACGGTATTGCGGACGCGGCTGCCGCCTATCTCAAGGGAACTCCCTGAGGCCCCGCTTTTAAAGCCCCGGGCCGAACGGTAGACCGAGCAGGCAGCAAGATCGCCAGCACGACAAGCAGGGTGACCGAGCCGATGTTCATCGCCACCAGCCAGTCCGCCAGATTGACCGCCAGCACGGTTGTGATGTTGGTGAAATTGAAGAAGGCGAGGAACTGCGCGATCGGCGCCCAGGTCAGCCCCTTCTGCTCGTTTGGCGCCAGCGCTTCGGTCGGCTCGGCCGGCTCGGCCGGCTCGGCCGGCTCGGCCGGCTCGGCCTCCTTCCTCACCCCGATTGCCACGCCGGTCGATCTTATGGTGATGGGCCCGGCGGGCTACAAATTCGGCGACTATTGGAAGCCCGGCCTGCCGCTGATAATGCTGTTCTTTCGTGTGGCGGTGTTTCTGGTGCCCATCATCTGGCCATTCTGATGCGTCAGAACACCCGCCCGAGCACCAGATAGACGGCGCTGTCATCGCCGCTCTGGCCGACGGCAAGCCACAACGGCCCGATGATCGTGTCGGCGGCGATGAAGCCGCTGACGGCGGTGCGGAAATCGCCCAGCGAAATGTCCGACCGGCTGCCCCACACATTGCCCGCCTCGAACGAGCCGCCGATGTAGATCGGCGTGTCGAAAATCGGCGAGCGCTGGCCAAGTCGATAGAAGCCGACAGCACGGGCAAACAGCAAATGCGGGCCGATCAGCGAGTTCCCGGCGAGGCCGGACAGATTGAGGAAGCCGCCGAGCCGGTTTTCGCCGATGAAATCATTGCTGACGTTCTGCGATGTGGCGAAGCGTCCGCCAAGCATCAGCGTGGCCGGCCCGATGCCGATGGGATGCTGAACGTTCAACGCCAGTGTGTCGCGGGTGAACCGTCCGCCCAGGCTGCGCACATGGTTGACATATTGCACAGTGGCAAACGTGCCCTTGGTCGGGAATGACAGGGAATCCAAGGTATCGTAGGTGAAGCCGACCCGCCAGTCGACGTCGCGGTTCCAGCCTTGCGGAATCTGGAACGACATATTGCCTTCGCTGGGGTTGATTCCGCCGAACCGCGAACCGAGCCTGAGCTCGCCCCAGTTGCCGAACAGCACGCCTGCATCGACGCCGGCGCCGGCGCGCACGACCTGCAATGTGTTTACCGCCTCCTCCGATCCCTGCCGCTTCAGCACCGATGTGTAGCGTTCGTAGAATGCCAGCGGCTCGACAAAATAGCGGCCGAAGCTCTTGTAAAGGCTGGCATCCAAGCGGACATCGTTGCCGACCTGCGCGAAGCCGCGCCATTCGGCGCCGGTGCCGAGAAAATCACGGTTGGTGTAGGCCACTGCAAGGTCGAAGTTGGAAGAATCGCCGAAATCGCTGGAAAGCTGCATCCCCGCCTGGAAATAGCGCGTCGCTCCGCGGGTGCCGCGCGTGTTGACGATCAGCGTGTTGCTGCCGCCGGCAATATCGATCTGATAATCGACCCGCTCGAAGGCATCGAGGGCAAAGATGTCTGCAACTTCCCGGGCCATCACCGCGCCGTCCAGAGTGTCGCCTGGCTGCGTTGTCACCAGTGGCTCGATGTAGCGTGTCTCGATGGTGGACGTGTTGGCGATCTGCACCGCATCGATGCGGATCGGCCACGGGTCGGTGCGCGCCTTGCGCTGGGCGAGGTAGCTGGCCCACTCGGCGTCGCCAACCGACAGTGCGGACAGTTTGTCGCCCATCTTCTGGGCGGCGGCTCGGCCGCGGTCGATGCCCATTTCCAGTTCATTGAAGGCGGTCACCGAAAAGTTGGTGATATCCGGCTCGATCAGCACATCCCGGCCGGCAATGGATTCGCGCTGCCGGCGGATGGCCTCCCAGCCAAGCAGGGACTGCATCTGGCCGACCACTGCAAGGGCGCTGGTGATTTCGCCCGGCGAAGACGCCGGTTGCGACCCCACATCGACTACGATGACGACATCGACACCCATTTTTCGTGCAACGTCGACCGGCAGATTGTCGGAAATGCTGCCGTCCACCAGCAACAGCTCTCCGCGCTTCAACGGCGCGAAAGCACCAGGGATAGACATGCTGGCAAACACCGCAGTCGAAAGATTGCCGCTGCCCATCACGACATGGTGGCCGGTGATGATGTCGGTTGCCACTGCGCGGAAGGGGATTGGCAGATTGTCGAAATCTTCCGTCGCCCGCCAGGGAGCAAGCAATTCCTGAACAGTGGAAAACAGCCGCTGGCCGCCAAGCACGCCCTTCGGAAAAACCGCCTTGCCATCCTGCAGGCCAAGCCGGAAATGCAGCAGGATGCCGCGATCCTCGCGCTTGCGCCGGAACGAAATGCTCTCCCGCCTGATTGCATCATCGAATACGGTTGCCCAATCAATCGCTCGCGCTATCACTTTGATTTGATTGGCATCATTGCCGATAGCATACATGCTGCCGACAACCGCTCCCATGCTGGTGCCGGAAATGACATCAACCGGAATTTGCCGCCGTTCGAGCTCTTCGATGACCCCGATGTGCGCAAAGCCCTTGGCGCCGCCACCGCCGAGCACCAGCCCGATGCGGGGACGGTTGGCAGCGTTGAACGCCGGCGATGCGCCGCCCACGGTCTGCGCCACGGTCTGCGCCTCGGCCGGATCGGCGGCCATTGCACAAGCTGGAGCAAGCGTCATGGTGAACAGCGCAAGAGCAAAGGGGATTGTCTGCATCCGTCGAATGGCGAATCTTCCGTCGATCGTCACACCCTGTCCTTGGCCAGCTATGCAGTGGCACCGGGTTTGCCAGATTTTCAGCGCGATGGAAGCACCATTCGCAACCGGGCAGCAGGCGAGCGGTCGTCAGCCCCTTCCTGCAGTGTCTGCAACGGCGCATCGGCAAGCGAGACGCCGTCCAGAATATCTGCCGTTGCATCGCGCACGGTGAGCATGATGCGGCGCAGCCGGCAGCCCTCCTCGTCCACGCAATTGGTGCAGCTTTCATAGGCCATGCGGCTGGCGCACGGCACCAGCGCCAGCGATCCGCGTGTCAGGCGGACAATGTCTCCGTAGCTGATGTCTTCCGGCGCTTTCGCCAGCCAATAGCCGCCGTCCCGCCCGCGCTGGGCAGACACCAGACCCTCGCGGCCCATTTCCGACAGCAATACGGTCAGGAACTTCCTCGGGATGCGCTGCGTGTCCGCGATATCGGCCAGCGGCACCGGGCCGTTGCCCGCGCAGTCTGCCAGATGCTGCAAGGCCCGGATGGAATAGCGTGTCTTCTGGCTGAGCATGCGAGTGTCAATGTCCGCTCGCGCCGGAAAACTCAAGCCGCAAGGTAGAGAGCAGGGTTATTCCAGCTCGAACACCATGTTCAGCGTCACAGCCAGCTTGATTTCGCCGGCCTCGACCGGGCTGTCGGCCTTGGCTTCCATTGCCATCGACCGCACCATCGGCATCGGGACGGGCCGAAAAGCCCCGGTTTCGCTGATGGCGGCAATGCGCTTCACCTTCATGCCCGCCGCCTTGGCATAAAGCTGCGCCCGGGCGATGCCGACACTCACCGCTTCAGCGCGCGCACGATCGATCAGCGGCTCCGGCTTGTCGACACGAAAGGTTGGGCCGTCGATCTGGTTCGCGCCCTGAGCCACCAATGTGTCGATGATATTGCCAGCCTTTCGCAGGTCGCGCAGCGTGACGCTGACCCGGTTGCTGGCTTGATAGCCAACGAGGATCTGCGCCTGATTCTGCTCATAGCGATACTGCGGCTGCAGACTGAGGCCGGATGTCTGGATGTCGCGCTCGGCAACGCCGGCCTTGCGCAGGGCGGCGACGACCTTCGTCATCCGCTCGGCGTTGGCGGCAAAAGCGGCGCTCGCTTCGGTGGCCTGGGTCATCACGCCGGCGCCGATATCGGCAACATCGGGCACGGCATCGACGGCAGATTCAGCCGAGAGGGTCAGGGTGGTGGGAGCTGGCAACGCCTGCGCATTGGCAGTGCCCGCAGCAAGCGCGGCGATCGCAGCGGTCAGGGCGGCAAGGTGCTTGGGCTTCATGGATATCTCCGGCTGTGAACATCCGGCATAGCAAACGAAGCTTTCGCCGCGATGAAGCGGCGGGGCCGGCAAAACGGCCCCGCCAACGGACGTCAGGCCGAGCGGCCCTTTACCAAGCGATAAATCCAGAGCAGCAGGATCGCGCCGGCGGTTGCAAGCACCAGGTTCCAGATCGTGCCGCCGGTGCTGAAGAACGGGATCACGCTGGCGAGGAAACCGCCGAGGAGGCCACCGGCGATGCCGATGAGGATGGTGACGATGATGCCGCCCGGATCCTTGCCCGGCATGATCCATTTTGCAAGAGCGCCGGCGATGAGGCCGACAATGATCCATCCGAAAAAACCATAATCCATGATATGTTCCCCCTGCAGATACCTGCCGCTGGTTGCGGCGATACGCAATTTTTAGCACAAAAGCTCGCGCTTGACGCAAGTGTTCAGATTGCGCCTGTCCGTCCGCAGGTCTTTCCATGCAGGCCGCGCACGTGTATAGCCCGCGGGCTTTGCTGACAATTCTGTTGGCCGGGCGGGTGTGTCGGTGGCTGCTTTGAGGGGAGCGAATCCGGCTTTGGGGGACGGGGCATGGTGCCTTTTCCCGCATCAAAGGCTTGAAGACGGCATGAACATGCAACTTTCCCCTCATGATCCCGAGGTTCGGGCGCAGCTAGACCGTGACG
>JBBRKH010000014.1:0-15444 GCA_038217965.1 Sphingomonadales bacterium
CTCGTCCATCTCGCGGGCGGCGGCGATCAGCTTGGTTTGCATTTCATAGGCGCGCGATTGCTCGATCAGATCGACGAGGCTGGCGTTCGGGTCGACATTGCTTTTCTCCAGCGCACCGGTGGTCACCGTGGCGAGTGGATCGGCATCCTGCCCATCTGCCGAGCGAAACAGGCCGTCCCGCTCCCGGCTGAGGCTGGCCGGATCGGGCGACACCAGCTTCAGCCGTGCCACCTCCACGAACGGGCTTTCGCCATTGGCGCGGGTTTCCACGCCGCCGCTGCGGGCAATCCGCACTTCGGCAAATCCGGCGGCAATCTGGATCGGGCCATCCTCGCCGAGCACCGGCCGGCCGTCACCTGTCGCCAGCCTGCCGCTGGCATCCAGCCTGAGATCGCCGCGCCGGGTCAGCGCTTCCTCGCCGGCGACGTCTGCCACCGCCAGCCAGGCGCCGCCGTCCATCGCCACATCGAGCGGATTTCCGGTCGCCTCCACCGCTCCGGCGCGCTGCAGATCGTGCGGAGATTCGCCGCCGCTCTGCACGCGGGTGGCCAGTGCGCCGCCCCCATTGGCAGCGTTCAGCCAGCCGGAAGATAGCGCCGCCATTTCGCGGCGGAAGCCGGGCGTCTGCGCGTTGGCCAGATTGTGTGCGGTCACGCTCTGTGCCTCCTGGTTGCGTTGCAGCCCGGTGAGCGCGGTGTAGATCAGCCGGTCCATAGTCAGGACCGCAGCTGGATGATGGTTTGCAACAGGGTGGACGCGGTGTCGATTGCCCGCGCATTGGCCTGGAAATTGCGCTGCGCGGAAATCAGCCCGACCAGCTCTTCGGTGAGATCGACGTTGGAGCGCTCCAGCGAGCCCGACGCAATCGCGCCGAAGCCATCCTGGCCGCCCTCGCCGACGATCAGCGGACCGGAGGTGGGGGCGATCGTCCAGCTGACATTGCCGTTCTGCTTCAGTCCCTGCGGGTTGGCGACATTGCCCAGCGCCAGCTTGGCGATCGCGAAGGATTCGCCGTTGGAGAAGCTTGCGCGGACGACGCCGGCCAGATCGACGCCGACCCCTTCAAGACGACCGGGGGAATAGCCGTCCTGCTCGGTGAAGGTGACGTTGAAGGGTTCGGGCCGGGTGGTGCTGTCGGCATGGCTGATGGAAAAGCCACCGGAAAAAGCGACAGGGCCGATCGGATCGGTCAGCGCGCCGGCGGCATCGAAGGTGAGCACATGCGGGTTCGGGCCGCTGCCGGGGGTGAGCGGCGCATCGCCCAGGAACGCGTGCACCTCCCAATATTTGTTGCTGTCGCCGGCCGGGCTGGGGATGCGGCGATAATAGACAGTCGACGTGCTGGCGTTGCCGCTGGCGTCGTAGATGCGCGTGGAGGTCGCGCCGTTGTAGCTTGATGGATTGTCCCGGTCGAAGCTGGCGGTGGGGATCGCGGCGGTGGCCGGCAGATTGGCGGTGAAGCGCACGGCGGTGGTCGCCACCGGCTCGCCAGACGTCAGCGGCAGGCGCAACGCCTGCAGCGCACTGAGTCCGACCGCGGTGGGCGAGCCATCGGTGGTGACCGGCAGCACCTGCAGGCGGCGGCCTTCGTTGTCCACCACCCAGCGGTTGGCATCCACCGAGAAGGCGCCGTTGCGGGAAAGGGCAATGCTGTCTGCTGCATCACCGCCGCCCTTGACCAGAAAAAAGCCCTGGCCGCCGATGGAGAGATCGAGCGCATTGCTGCTGGTGGCGGTGCCGCCCTGCGCGAACTGCTGCTTGACGGCGGCCACCGAAACGCCCGACCCGCTGACCCGGTTTGCCGCCTGGGTGGCCGAGCGCGTCACGATGTCGCCGAATTCGACGCGCGATTTCTTGAAGCCGGAGGTGCCGACATTGGCGATGTTGTTCGAGAGTGCCGCCAGCTCGTTCTGCGCGGCATTCAGCCCGGTGAGCGATGTGAAGAAGGTCATGACGATGGTGCCTTTCCGATGGCGGTGATGCTGGCGATGGAGAGGCGCGCGCCGCTGTCGAGTGTGAGCACGATGCTGCCGTCACCGGCAAAGCGGACCTCTGCCACGGTGCCGGTGACGCCTTCACCGCCGGTGACTGCGCGGCCAAGCCAGGCGGGTGCGGCGGCGCGGCTGTCGGCCCCGGCCAGCTGCGCCAGCGTGGACAGCGACCTGTTCATCTCGGTGATGCCCGACACGGTCGAGAATTGCGCCAGCTGCGCCACGAAGGCTTCGTTGTCCATCGGTGACAGAGGATCCTGATTCTTCAGCTGCGTGGTGAGCAGGGCGAGAAAATCATCCTGTCCCAGCGACTGGCGCTGGGCTCTGGTTTTTTCCGGCTCGGCGAGGCGGAGGCCAAGTGCCGCGATATCCATGATCAGCGTCCCAATCTAAGCGTCTCGAGCGTGAGCGATTTGGCGGTTTCCAGCACTTCGATGTTGTTGCGATACTGCCGCGCGGTCTCCACCATCTCCACCAGCTCGGCGTTCGGATCCACGGCCGAAAGATGGATATAGCCGTCGCCGTCGGCCAGCGGATGGCCCGGCTCATAGCGTCGCTGCGGGGCGGCATTGGTCGTCACGACACCGGCAATGCCAACGGTTGCCTTGCCGGATGCGCCCTCGAACATGGTCTGGAACACCGGCTTCAGCGGTCGGTAGGCAGCCGCCTCGCTGCTGGCGACCGATCCGGCGTTCGCCAGATTCGATGCCGACGTGTTGAGCCGCACAAGCTGCGCCGACATGGCGCGCCCGGCAATGTCGAACAGGCTCATGCCCTGCGCCATCGTCATTCGCCTTTCAGGGCCGAGGTGAGCGAGGATATGCGACCGTTCAGGGCAGACAGCGTGGAGCGATAGCGCAGTGCCGTTTCGGCAAACGCCAGCTGCTCGGTCGCCAGTTCGACGGTGTTGCCATCGAGCGAGGCCTGCACCGGAGCGCGGTAGCGCAGGCGGGATTCGCTGCCGGCCTCGGCGGCAGCGGAAAAGTGCCGGCTGCTGGTGGTGGCCAGTGGAGCACCGCTGCTTGCGCCGCCGATGAGCCTGGCGAAATCCAGATCACGCGCCTTGTAGTGCGGCGTCGCGGCATTGGCGATGTTGGAGGCCAGCAGGCCCATCCGCTCGCTGCGCAGCGTCAGCGCCGTGCCATGCACCCCGAAAAAGCGATCCAGCCGGTCCATGCTGCCTGTTCACCTCTCACCACCAGCTCGGCCGATCCGGGCTGGCGGGATTGGTGCAGCAAGCAGCGTGCCAAGCGGCAACAGCACCGACAAAGGCCGCCGGAATTTGGCAATGCGGCACATCCGTGCCGGTCGACGTGCCGCAATCAGGCGCCCGCGTGCCGGTGTCTGCTGGCGCCATTCCGATGCTGCACATGGCACTGCAATTGCAAGGAGCTCGGAAGGTAAACGAGCCTGGAAGGTAAACGAGCCTGGAAGGTGAACGGCCGATCGCTGGCCGGTTGTAGGGGCATGACATGCAAAGGATGGCAGGATTGCTTGCCGCAGGGATCACCCTGCTGGCCCATGCCGCACCCGCTCCGGGGTCGGCCGTGTCGTCTGCCGTGGCGCTGCGTGCGCAGGCCGAGGCGTTCGCCGGGCGCGGCGTCTTGCTGGACCCGCGCACAAGCGTGCCGGAATGCGCGGTTGCAATGGCGCTGCGCTGGCGCGATGCGAGCGGCAGGGCTCTGCTCGCCGAGTGCCCGACGACGGGTTGGCGGCTGGTGCTGCCGGTGGCCGGCCACAGCTTCCAGCGGCAGCCCGCGACGATAAGGCGTGGCGATCCGGTAACGGTGCGGATGGCGGGCCCCGGCTTTGCCATCAGACTTGAGGCGGTTGCCGAAGGGGAGGGCCGGGCCGGAGGCCGCGTGCTGGTGCGCAATCTGCGCTCCGGGGAACGGGTGGCCGCAGTCGTCGGGGCGGATGGCCAGCTCTGGTTGGCCGACCACGCTTCGCCCGACTGACTGGCGGTATCCGGGCGGCCTATGCGCGCTTAAGCAACCGTCCCGCCGGCCGTATCTCCTGCTGCATGGCCCGGCTCTTCACATGCCGGAACAATCAACCAGCGATGAGAGACAAGCGATGACAAACGCCATCGGCGGCCCAAGCGGCCCCAACAGCCCGAAACCATCCGCCCAGGCTATCACCAGCCGGCCGCAGGACGGCAGTGCCGCAACCGGTTCGGGAAGGCCGGGAGCGAGGCTTTCCGTTGCTGGCGGTGCTCAGGCGTTGCCGGCGGCAACCACGCGCACCTTGCCGGCGGCAACCGCGCGCACCTTGCCGGCACCGCTGGCGAAACCCGATCTGGTGAAAACCGAGATGCGCGGACTGGTGCGCGACATTGCAGCGCAACCCCCCGTCGATCTGACGAGGGTGGAGCGGCTGTCGCAGCAGATCAACGCTGGCGCCTACAGGGTCGATGCCAGCCGGCTTGCCGATGCGATGATCGCCAGCCTGATGCCGGCAAAGCTCCAGTAGCGCCTATTCGGCGGCGCGTTTTGTCGTTTGCTGCTGCCTGGCTTCGTCCTCAGACGCAATGCGCGCGCCGACCAGCGAGAATCGCTTGCGCTGTTTCAAAACCGGCTTTTCAATGGAATGCCAGCTGAACATCGCAAACAGGGTCACCGGAACAATCGCCCAGAGCGCCAGATGCCACCACAGCGCAAAGCCGAACAGCATCTGCAGCAGTTGCAGAATGGGAAAATGATACAGGTATACCCCGTAGCTGTAGTCGCCCCGGTCGAAGAAGGGGATCTTCGGCAGATCGAGCAGCCCCAGCCACACCACAAGATAGCTCAGCGGCAGAACCGTCAGCGCGATGAAGATCGGGCTTGCGAACCAGCTGGACGGTGCAAACAATCCGCATAGCACAAGGCCCGCCACCACCAGGCCGGCGATGCGCCCGCTGAACGGCATGAAGCGCTGCATCAGATACAGCGCGGAGCCGGCGAGAAAGCAGGGCACCAGCGACGCCCCCTTGCTGAAGAGGGCAAAGTCAAGGAGCTTGTCGGCCATTGTGTAGCCTGTGCGAAATCCGAGCAGATGCAGCAAAATGGCAATTCCGGTGATAACAAGCACCGACCCGAGGACATAATGCCACCGCCTTATGATGCCGAGCCAGATCATCGCCGACATGATGACGTAGCAGGCTATTTCATAGGGCACCGTCCACAGCGCTCCATTGACGATACCGGCCAGCGGATTGCCCAGAAACACGCCGGGCAGCTCGTAGTGAATCCAGCCAAGGATGTTGGCGAAGTACAGGAAGAAGAGGCTGTCGGTGAAATAGGCCGACAGCGCGATCACGGTGATCGCCGGCCCGAGCACAAGCGCGCAGAAGAAGATGTCGACGCCCAGTGCGGGCACGATGCGGAACGACCGGTTGAGCACATATTCCTTCAGGGGCAGCCGCAGCGCCGATCCGGTGACGAGAAATCCCGACAGGGCAAAGAACATCGGCAGGATGGAAAAAGCGAACGGCCAGATGACGGTGTCCTTGGCCAGATCGCTGCTGCCGGTCGTGATGGCGACCGCGTGCCAGAACAGCACCGCGAAGGCGAGCACGATCCTGACGAAATCGAAACCGGGGCCGAAGCCGCCACACTGTGCCATGCGCTGCTCAATCGTCACCAACGAAGTCTCCACATGCAACTGCCAAGCTGACACAGAACGGCCGCCGCCTGTTGGCAGCAAAGCCTTTCAAGGCAAAGCAAAAAAGCAGTTTACAGGCCAATCTCCGCCTTGTCTGCCGTGTGCGCGCCCGGAAACATCTGCGCCAGCCGGGCCGGGCAGGGCGCTGCAACACAGAGTTGCACGCCGGTTCCCGGATCGGGAAATGCCAGCGACCGGGCATGCAGCATCATGCCTTGCGGGTGTGCCGCGCCATAGACCGGATCGCCGACAATGGCAGCGCCCGGTGCCAGCAGCGTCGCGTGCACGCGGATCTGGTGCGTGCGGCCGGTTTCCGGAAGGAAGGCAGCCAGGGCGAACCGGCCTTGCCGCGCCAGGATTTCCCAATGCGTGCGCGCCGGCTTGCCGCCCGCCGCCACCACCATGCGCCAGCCATCGGCGGCGCTGCTGATCTTGGCCAGCGGGGCATCGACGAGGCCGGATCGGGCTTCAGGCGGCTGTTCGAGGATCGCCCAATACAGCTTCTCCACCCTGCCATCGGCAAATGCGGCCGCAAGCGTGCGCAGCGCCGGGCGCGTTCTGGCGAGCAGCAGGCAGCCGCTGGTATCGCGGTCCAGCCGGTGCACCGCCTGAGGTGGCGGGCGGCCAGGGGCATAGAGCGGCAGCAGGTCTTCCAGGCTCGCGGGCGTCTTGGGGCCGGGATGGGTGGCAAGGCCGGCCGGCTTGTCGATCACCAGGAAGCCCGCGGTTTCCAGCAAGATGGGCGGCAATGGCGGCATTTCATCACCATGCGCCACCTGTTCCGCTGCCGGCAAGCCCATGCGGCCGGTTCTGGAAGACACCGCGAGCCCATTCCGCCGGTTGCTTAAGTCCCCGCAAGGCTTGCCGTCTATTCCCCCTGAGGCTTCGACCAACACGAATGCCCGAGCAAGAGGAATTGCGACGATGACGATCATCAACACAAATCTCTCCGCGATGAAGGCCCAGAGCGGAAGCCGCATGGCACAGATGGGCCTGGACAGTGCGATGGAGCGGCTGTCCACCGGACTGCGGATCAACAGCGCCAAGGACGATGCCGCCGGCCTCGCGATCGCCCAGCGGATGACCGCCGATGTGCGCGGGCTTTCGGTTGCCATCCGCAACGCCGGCGATGGCATTTCGCTCGCGCAGACGGCGGAAAGCGCGATGGGCGAAGTCACCAACATGCTGCAGCGGATGCGCGAGCTTTCGGTGCAGGCGGCCAACGGCACGATTTCCGCCGACGATCGGCTGGCGCTGCAGGCCGAAGTGACGCAGCTGGTGAGCGAAATCGACAATGTCGCCAGCCGCACGACCTTTAACGGCATCAAGCTGCTGGACGGATCGTCCAACAAGCTGGCCTTGCAGACCGGTTCGCGGGCCGGCCAGACGGTGGGCCTGTCCATCGGCTCTGCCCGCGCTGGCGATCTTGGAACCGGAAGCGTTCCCGGCCTCACGGCAACAGGGGCCTTCGAAACAGCAGCGGCCACCCTGGCGTCGAACCAGGCGCTGCAGGCCAATGATCTGCGCATCAATGGCGTGGTCATCGGCAGCTCGCGCAGCACCGACGACAATCTTTCCACCGCAGCCAAGGAAGCCAGCGCGCTCGCCAAGGCGGCAGCGATCAACCGGGCGACCGCGCAGACCGGCGTTCGCGCCGTGGTCGGCGCCACCTCGATGACCGGCACCGCGATGACGGCGGCGGCGCTCACCGGCACTGTCACCATCAACGGCGTGACGACCGGCTCGATCACCACGACGACCAATGCGGCAGCATCACGAACGGCGGTGGTGGACGCCATCAACCTGCTGTCCGGGCAAACCGGCGTGAGGGCGATCGACACCGGCGATTCGAATCTCGGCATCCGGCTCGAGGCCGCCGACGGGCGCAACATCGAAGTGGCGCTGACGACGCTGACGGCTGCGGCCTCCGGCCTCAAGGTCGGCGCGCAATCGGGCACCTTCAGCCTGGTATCCGATCAGGGCGGGCCCATCGTCGTGGATTCGGTTGGCTCCGGGCGGCTTTCGCGCTCGGGCCTGTCGGCCGGCAGCTATGACCGCGGCGTGTCCACGGTCACCAGCGATGCGCGTGCCGTCGCGTCCTCGGCGACGGGCGCCGACGTCCGGACGCTGAACACCGGCGATCTGGTGCTGAACGGCGTATCGGTCCGGGCGTCCAAGGCCTCGGACGACACCTTTTCCAGCACGATTGCAGGCTCCAGCACCAAGGCGGCCAGCGCGATTGCCATTGCGGCTGCCATCAACGAATCCTCGGCGCAGACCGGGGTGACGGCGCGGGCGGCATCGCAGACCATCGATGCAACGACCACCACGGTGATCGGTGCCGATGCCACCGCAACGCTGGTCATCAACGGCGTCTCGATGGACATCGCCCTTTCAGCGACGGACACCGCGCAGGAGACGCGGGAGAATGTGGCGACCATCATCAACAACAACTCCGGGTCAACCGGTATCACCGCCGTCGACAATGGCCGCGGCGGCCTCAGCCTGACGGCGGCGGATGGACGCAACATCTCGGTCTGGTTCGACAGCGACGAAGCGGCTGCGGCCAACTTCGGGCTGGCCGGCGCCACCATCGCCGGCACCGGCACCAGCTACACGGTGGTCGGCACGACCGATCCAACCGATGTGTCCGCGGCAACGGTGAACACCGCCTATGCCAAGGTGACGCTGGAGAGTGCATCGGCCATCGATGTGCGGGCCGGCAGCCAGGGCTTTGCGGCGGCTTCGCAGTTCACCAATCTGGGCTTCGAGGAAAACCGCTACGGCGCCGACCTTGGTGGCCTGAAGGTGAAGGACGTCGACATCCGGACCCAGGACGGTGCAACGGCGGCGCTGAACTCGATCGACGAGGCGCTGAAATCCATCTCCATCAACCGCGCCGAGCTGGGCGCGGTGCAGAACCGGCTGGAGGCAACGATCAACAACCTGTCGAGCACCAGCACCAACACGGTCGCCTCGCGCAGCCGCATCCAGGATGCCGACTTCGCGGCGGAAACCACCAATCTGGCGCGTGGACAGATCCTGTCCCAGGCGGCGCAGGCGATGCTGGCACAGGCCAATCAGAGCCAGCAGGGGGTGCTTCAGCTCCTGCTATACGCGACGGTCTGGGCGACACCCCCGCGCGCGACTCTCCAACGTGCGCAGCGGGTGTGTGGCGGGGGCGGGCCACCCGGCCCGCCCCTTTCCGCATTACCCGGCGCCGCGCCGTTCGACCGCGCACCCGAGGCTACAACAAAGCGTTCCGCTTCAACGCATGCCGCAGCTGGTCATAGCTCAGCCCGAGCGTCTGCGCCGCTTTCCGCTGGTTGTGCCGGCTGCGCTCCAGGGCTTCCTGCAGCAGCGATTTCTCGAACGCCGACACAGCGGTGCGGAAATCCGCGGCGGGTGCGGCCTGCGGCGCAGGATCGATCCTGGGCGTGTCGTGCGCCGGGGCAGGCGCGGGATCGCGTGAGAGGGCAGGGGCGGCAAAGGCACCCTTCGGGCGCCAAGGGCTTTCGAACGGATCGAAATCGACGGCACCCACGGCGCGGTCCGGCTCGCCCCAGCGATAAACGGCGCGCTCGACCACATTCTTCAACTCGCGGATGTTGCCGGGCCAGTCGTGGCTGGCGAGATCGGCAAGGATACGCGGGGAAAATCCGGGAAAGCTGCGCCAGCCAAGCTCGGAGGCCATGCGGCGGCCGAAGAAGTCAACGAGCGCCGGAATATCCCCGGAGCGGGCGCGCAACGGGGGAAGCGTGATGACTTCGAACGACAGCCGATCGAGCAGATCGGCGCGGAAGCGGCCTTGCGCTGCGAGGCGCGGCAGATCCTCGTTGGTCGCAGCGACGACACGCACATCGACCGAGACGAGACGGTTGGAGCCGAGCCGCGTTAGCTCGCCATATTCGACGACCCGCAGCAGCCGTTCCTGGCCGGCGGCGGTGAGCATGCCAATCTCGTCGAGAAACAGCGTGCCGCCATCGGCCTCCTCGAAACGGCCGGCGCGGGCTTTGGCGGCGCCGGTGAAGGCGCCGACCTCGTAACCGAACAGCTCGGCATCGAGCAGACTTTCGGGCAATGCCGCGCAGTTGACCGCGACCAGCGGCTCTTCCCAGCGCGGCGACAGCCGGTGCAGCCGCTCGGCAATCATTTCCTTGCCGGTGCCGCGCTCGCCGACCACGAGCACCGGTCGCGCCAGCGCGGCGGCCGCGCTGGCGCGCTCCACGGCATCCAGAAAAGCGCCGGCCTCACCGATCAGTTGCGTTGGCTTCTGGGGCAATGTGCGAACCTTTGTCTGGCAGTTGGGATTTCCTGCCAATGTTTGGGATGAATTTCAAGCAGTGGCCGGTGACATTTGTGTGGCATTTCGCCCAACCTGTTGAAATCCTGCAATTGTTTTGAAAGCGCTGCACTTGGCACGCTCCCTGCATAGCAATGGCATATGACCGCCAGACAACAGGAGGCAAGCAGAATGACCCGTTTTAACCGCCTCGCCGGCAACCCACTCGCTGGCATCGTGACCATGATGATCGGCACGTCAGCGCTGCTGCTGGCCTCGCAGCCGGCGGCGGCCGAGGCGCCGCGCCGGGTTGCGGTGAGCATCGCTGGCGTGGACATTGCAACGGCGCATGGCTTGCTGGTCATTCGCAGCCGGGTGCATCGGGCGGCAAAGCAGGTCTGCTCCGCAGGCGGGCTGCGCGATGTTCGCTCGCAGCAGCAACAGGCGCGCTGTGTGGAAACCGCGGTGTCCCGCTGGCGCATGCAGCTGGCCAATATCATTGCATCGCGGCCGCATCTCGCTGCCGCCGATGCCGCAAGGTCCCCATCCGTCGTCAGTCCCGAGGACGTGAAATCCTCATGATGGATGGAGCCTGGTCCGGGCGGGGCGAAACCCCCTCTCTCAGTCCCGCCCGGACCGCATTTTCGAATGGCATTGTTCTTTCGAAAAGCATCGCAATGGTGGAAAAACTGGCCGAAGGGCCATATGTCGCAAGACGCACTCAGGAGTTTGACATGGGAATCTTTTCGCGCGCCAGAGACATTCTTCAAGCCAATGTCAGCGACCTTCTGGATAAGGCCGAAGATCCGGCCAAGACCATCCGGCTGGTCATCATGGAGATGGAAGAGACGCTGGTGGAGGTTCGCGCCTCGGCCGCCCGCACCATCGCCGATCAGAAGGAGTCGCGCCGCACGATCATGAAGCTTGAAGCCGCGCAGACGAACTGGGGCGAAAAGGCCGAGCTGGCGCTTTCGAAAAGCCGCGAGGATCTGGCGACGGCGGCGCTCGTGGAAAAGCAGAAGGTGGGCGCCATGGTCGATCAGATGCGCGGCGACACGCATGCGCTGGACGACGAACTGCGCTCTTACGAGGATGATATTTCCAAGCTGGAGGCAAAGCTGCGCGAAGCGCGGACGCGGCAGAACGCGCTGCTGAGCCGGCTGGAATCGGCGCAGAACCGGGCGCGGGTGCGCATCATGACCAAGGGCCAGCGGGTGGAGGAAGCCTTCTCGCGCTTCGAACTGATGGAGCGGCGCGTCGATCTCGCCGAGGGCCGCGCCGAATCCTATGATCTGGGGCCGGTTGTGAAGACGCTGGAGGAAGAGATTTCCGAGCTGCGCTCGACCGATGCGGTGGCCGCCGAGCTTGCGGCATTGAAAGCCCGCATGCTGACGAAGGAGGGCTGACGCCATGGACGAAAGCATTCTGGTTCCGCTGCTGGCCTTCCCGACGATCTTCGTCGGCCTGCCCTGGCTGATCCTGCACTACATCACCAAGTGGAAAACAAGCAGCAGCATGACGATCGAGGATGAAAATCTGCTCGACGAAATGCACGACATCGCGCGCCGGCTGGAAGACCGGATGCACACGATCGAACGCATCATCGCGTCCGACATCAAGGAACTGGAAGGGAAGAAGTGATGGCACGCCGCACCGGATTTTACCTGGACAAGCGCAACGGCAAACTCCTGGGCGTGTGCTCGGGCATTGCGGACTACACCGGCTTCGATGTGCTGTGGGTTCGCATCGCGATGGTGCTGGGCACCATCTTCGGCGGCGGCTTTCTCGCCATCGTCTATTTCGTGATGGCGTTTGTCGCGGACACGAAGCCCAACACGCTGTATGTGAGCGAGGCGAGCAATCCGGACGATGTGGAATTCTGGCAGAAAACCCGCGCCAAGCCGAGCCGCTCCATCCGCGATGTGCGCTCAACCTTTCGCGATGTGGACCGCCGTCTGCGCGACATCGAGGTGCAATACACCAGCCAGAACACCAAGCTGGCGCGCGAGATCGACGATCTGAGCCGCCATTGAGGCATTGCAGCAAAAATCGGGCAAGCCGGCGTCAAGCCGGCTGCCCAACAGGGGACTGAGACATGCCAAACGTAGCGATTCTGATTCCGATGCTTGCGCTGCTGATACCCATCGTGGCCATCGTGATGACCAACTGGCGGCGGGTGAAGATGCGGGAGATGGAGATCATCGAACGCGGAGGTAGCGCGCTGAACGAAGACGCCCAGGCGAAGATCGCGCGCATGGAAGAGCGGCTTGTGGTGCTGGAGCGGATCGCGACGGACAAGCGGCTGACCTTGGCGGATGAAATCAATCAGTTGAAAGGGTAGTTCCATGAGCATCGTAGACATTTTTTCCAACCCGGCTTTCGTCGTCGTTTCTCTTTCGGCAATTGGCGGGTGGGTTTTCACAACCTGGCTCAGGGTCAAGAATGGCTATCCGCTGGAGGGGAGCTGGGGCCAGACACTGAAACCAGGGCAAAGCAGCGAATCTGTCGAGCGGATCAAACTGCTGACGACCGAGAATGCGCAGCTTGGCGCCGAGCTTTCGGCGCTAAAAGACAGGGTGCAGACTCTGGAACGGATCGCCACCGACAGCAGCGGTCGCATTGCCCGCGAAATCGAGAATTTGCGCCACTAGGCGCACCTTGTGCGAGCAACAGGAGAGTGACATGGGCTTTTGGGAAGCAGCGGTCCTGATCGTGGCGATCGTGATCATCGGCAAGGTGATGAGCGGCGGGCGCTGGAACAAGGACACCCGCAAGTGGGAAAATCACTCGGCGATGAACCCCTATGTGCGCAGCGGCCAGCTGGAAGAGGCGCCGAAGCTGAAGGCGGAAATCGCCCGGCTGCAGGATCGTGTGGCGACGCTGGAGAAGCTGGCAGTGGACCCGCAGCAGCGCCTGGCACGCGAGATAGAGGATCTGCGCCGCTCGCCTGATATCTGAGCGCGACCTCCGGTCGTTGGTGGATGTGAGCGCGACCTCCGGTCGCTGGTGGATGCCCGAGCGCGACCTCCGGTCGCTGGTGGAAAGCTGAGTGCAACTTGATTTTGCCGCCGCCTGCCGCCAAGCGGGTGGCATGCTTCCGGCATTTGCAGACATCGAGGCCGATTGGGATGCCGCGCTCGATTGGGACGAGCGCTATGGCCTGCTGATCGACCTGGGGCGCAGGCTGGCGCCGATGGATGCGGCGCTGAAAACGCCGGCGACGCGGGTTCCGGGATGCTCGGCCAATGTGTGGGTTTATCCGGTGAACGAGGGCAATCTGCTGCGCTTTCACGCCGACAGCGACGCAGCCATCACCAAGGGAATCGTGGCACTGGTGGTCGCCATGGCAGACGGCAAGCCGGCCGCAGATGTGCTGGCAACCGATTTCGAAGGCGCGATCGACCGGCTCGGCCTGCGCCAGCATCTGTCTTCCAACCGCACGCAAGGGTTGCCCAACATGATTTCGCGGGTGCGCGAAGCAGCCGGCAGGCTGGCGGCATGACCGACGAGCCGAAACGCGTGCTGGATGACGACGCGAGCGAGCGGGTGCTTGATGATGATGCGCGCATGCGGCGATTCGTCGATCGCTTCATGCAGGCGGTGCCGCATTTGCAGGCGCTGGGCATCGGCTATGTGCGGAGCGGGCCGAATTGGGCTGAATTGACAATGCCTTACGCAGCGCACCTGGTGGCCTATCCGGAAACCGGAACGATTGCATCCGGCGCCATTTTTTCGCTGATGGACTCGGCAGCCGGGTTTTCGGTGTTCACGACCATGGGGCGGTTCGAGCCGCATGCGACCCTCGATCTGCGCTGCGACTATTTGCGGCCGGCCAAGCCCGGACAGGCGGTGTTCGGGCGGGCAGAATGCTACAAGATGACGCGCAAGGTGGCATTCGTGCGCGGCATCGCGCACGACGGCGATCCGGACCATCCCGTCGCCCACGTGACCGGAACCTTCATGCTGACCGGCGCCTCATGAGCGCGCTGCCGCCCTACGCGCTGATGCTCGGGATCAGGGTTGGCGAGGATGCGGTCCTCGTGATGCCGTTTTCGCCCCACCTGATCGGCTCGCCGGGGCGGCTGCATGGCGGCGCGGTGGCCGGGCTGCTGGAGCTGGCGGCCAATCTGGCGGTTCGGGATGCGCTTGCGGAGAAATCCGTGGTGCTGAAACCGGTGACAGTGACGGTGGACTATCTGCGCGAGGGGGCGATGGTGGACACATTCGCCAGGGCGCATATCAACCGGCTGGGGCGGCGGGTGGCCAATGTGCGGGTGGAAGCTTGGCAGACGGACGCTGGCAAGCCCATTGCTGCGGCGCAGCTGAACATCATACTGGAGCGGTGAGATGTTCCACGTGGAACATTTTTCTGCAGTGAATAACCATATCGGTATCCACGCGAAGATTATTGGCGCGCGGCGATCGCGGTCGACACGCTGTCGGAAAACAGGCCGTCGATGCCGGTGTTCAGGAACAGGCGGATTTCGGCCTCGGCCTTGCCTCTGAACATCATTTCGTCCGAAGAGCGCAATTCCCGGGGCAGAAAGAAGTTTTCCGGGCGAAAGGTCCAGACATGGACCTGCAGTCCGGCGGCATGGGCGTCTGTCACCAGGGAGGTCGGTGAGCCGAGGCGCTGCTCCTGGTCGCGCGGGATCACCAGCGACTTTTCCACGCCAATCCCGTCGGCATAGGCAGCGACGGCGCGCAGGCCCTCTGGCGTCAGCATCTGCCGATAGGCCGTGCCCAGTGCATCCGCCGGACCGCCCTCGCCGGCCAGCAGCTGGATCAGCCGAAGCTTTGTTTTCGGCCTGAGGGCCTTCAAATTTCCGACTTCGAAACTCTGAATGAAAACAGCATGTTCGCGGTTGGTGTATCCATGCTTTGTCAGGGTTTCCAGCAGTCGTTCCTCAAGCGGAAGGCCGAGTTTTCGAAAATAGCTCGGATGCTTGGTTTCCGGATACAGCCCGATGGTGCGGCGTTGCGCCTGCGCAAGCGCGATGATTTCGTCCAGCGTCGGGATGGTTTCGCGGCCGTCGAATGCGGTGTTGGCGGGGCGCAGCTTCGGCAGCCGCTCGCGGGCGCGCAGGGTTTTCAGCTCGGCAAGCGTGAAATCCTCGGTGAACCAGCCGGTGACCGAGGTCCCGTCGATCATTCTGGTGCTGCGGCGGTCGGCGAATTCGGCGCGGCTGGCGACATCGGTGGTGGTGCTGATTTCGTTTTCGTGGCGGGCGACCAGATGGCCGTCCTTGGTGATCACCAGGTCTGGCTCGATATAATCGGCCCCCTGTTCGATGGCGAGCCGGTAGGCGGCCAGCGTGTGCTCCGGGCGGTCGGCGGACGCGCCGCGGTGGGCGATGACGAGCGGCATGGCCATGGTGGCGGCAGAATTGCCGAAAAGCAGCACGATGGCGAGCGGGATTGCAAAGCGGGGCAGGGGCATGGAGCAGGCACTACGATGGTTTTGTGACACTTGTGCCAAGGCTCGATGCGGAAGACTCATCGAGCTCGGCCTGCTGGCCGGCGCGC
>JBBRKH010000015.1:0-15333 GCA_038217965.1 Sphingomonadales bacterium
GATGCGGCCACGGCTGCACCTCGCCCACGCCGACGCGCATGGCCGCAAGCAGCCGGGCAAAGCCGTGTTGCGGATGGGTTTCCAGGGCGGGCGCCTCCCCCGCTCCGGCAATCAGCTGCCAGGTTTCCGGCGGTAGCAAAATATCGAGGCCGGGCAGCACGACCTGGCCCTGCGGCAGCTGCACTGCGGCGCCCAGCAGGGCCGCGACCGCCGGCGGCGCGCTGGAAAATCCGGCCATCGTGATCGCGCCGGCCGGCGGGCATTGCTGCCAGCGCAGACGCAGCGCATCCAGCAGCAGCGTGCGCCGGCGGGTGGCGTCTTGCTGTCCGCGCGAAGCCAGCAGCGCCGGCCAGTCGTGCATCACCACCTTCAGCGCATCGAGGCTGGTTTCCCAATGCGCCTGCAACCCTTCACCAAGCGCCAGTTCGGCGAGATCGGCCGCGCGCTTGCCTTCCACTTCCAGCGTATCGAGCGCAGCGGCGAGCTGGCCCGCCAGCGCAAAGCTGTCGGCTGCCGCACGACCATTGCCGTGCAACATGCGGGTCAGCGCGATGCGACGCGCCAGCGGCGCTACGGCCGGCGCCAGTTCGCCGGCGCCTTCCAGCCCCTCGGCGAAGCTGCCAAGCGCCTCTGCGGCATCCAGGTCGCCGATGGCGGTCATCCTTGGCAGCAGCAGCGCCCGGCCTTCTGACAGGCGCACGAATGCCTCGGTAAGTGCCCGGATGGCGCGGCGGTTGGGCAGGATGACGAGGCTTCGGGCAAGCGCCAGATCGCCGCTGCCTGCCTGCTGCAGCAGCCCGCAGGCCAGATCGTCCAGAAAGCCGCGCTCGGGCGGAATGGTGAAAACCGCCGGCCGACGCTCAGAGCTGGCCAAGCAGTGCCTCGGTTTCCTTCACCGCCGCTGCTGTTCCCACATCGAACCACAGGCCCTGGTGCCCGACGCCGAAAAGCCGTCCCTGCGCGGCAGCCTTGTCCCACAGGCGGTTCATCGAGAAAGGCTCTGCGACCTCACCGTCAAACAGTCGCGCCGACAGCAGCTGCAGCCCGGTGAACACGAAGGGCGCCACCCTGCCCGGCCGTCGCCTGGTCAGTCCGCCGAGCGGATCCATGTGAAAATCGCCCGTTCCGCGGTGGTTGTTGGCGCGTGCCAGCGGCACCATCAGCAGCAGCGCATCCATCGCATCGGCATCGAACCGCTCGGCGAGCAGCTGCACCGCACCAACGGGTCCGTCGATCCAGATATTGTCGGCATTGATGGCAAGGAAGGGATCGGGTGTCAGCAGGGGCAGCGCCTTCACGATGCCGCCGCCGGTTTCCAGCAGCTGCCCGCGTTCATCGGAAATCTGCACGGCAAGCCCGGTCTGTCGGGCCGCCAGATGCGCCTCCACCCGATCGGCCATATAGTGCACATTCACCACCGCCCGGCGCACGCCGCCAGCGCGCAGCAAATCGAAGGCGCGGTCCAGCAGCGTTCGGCCGGCCACTTCCACCAGCGGCTTCGGCCGGGTGGCGGTGAGCGGCCGCATCCGCCGCCCCAGCCCTGCTGCCAGCACCATGGCGGTTTCGGGTGGCGTTACCGGCACCAGACCGCACGCTTGTCTTGCGGCACATGCGCATCGAACCATGCCTTCACCGGCGCCAGTGCGGGATGCGCGAAATTGCGCTCGAGATAGCCCCACACGCGGGGCAGCCGCTCGACATAGCCGGCGCGTCCATCGCGGTCGCGCAGGCGGACGAACACGCCGAGGATCTTCACATTTCGCTGCGTGCCGAGCACTTCATAGCTGGCGCGAAACTGCGCCGCGTCGTCGACATCGCCGCGCGCCACGAAACGCTCGATCATTGCCCGCTCCAGGCGCGGCGACACATCGCGGCGGGCATCCTGCAGCAGCGACACGAGATCATAGGCGCGGTGGCCGGCGAGGGCATCCTGAAAATCCAGCAGCCCGAGCCCGCGCACGCCCGGCCGGTCCGCCAGCAGCATCAGATTGTCGGCGTGATAATCCCTCAGCGTCACCACCGGGCCGCGATCGGTTTCGGCAAGCACATCGCACCATGTGGCGTCCCAGGCCGCCAGATACTGGTCCTGGTCGATCTGCAACCCGGCGGCGCGGCCATACCATTCGGCAAACACGAGAACTTCGCGCGCCAGTTCGGCTCTCCCATAAGGCTTCAGCTCGAGTGGCGGTGGCATGCCATTCAGCTCGGCCAGCAGATCCACGGCCTGGGCGTAGACCGGCTCTTCCAGCTCCGGCTCGGATGCCAGCACCGGCCCCATCAGCCGGTCGCCGAAATCCTCGATCAGCAACAGCCCGAGCCCGAGATCGCCGGCGATCAGCCGCGGGGCGGAAAAGCCGGCGCCCAGCAGCAGATCCGCAATGTGCAGGAAAGGTCGCGAATCCTCCTGCGCCGGCGGCGCATCCATCAGCACGGCGCGGCGGCCACGATCCTCGATGCGGAAGTAGCGCCGGAAGGAGGCGTCGCCGGCGAGCGGCCGCACGTCCGCCCCGCCCCACCCGTGGCGCGCCAGAAAATCCCCGGTTCCCTCGCGCACCATCATCCCGACACACCCCCCATGGCCGGCAGCGGCGCCAATGCCGCCTCCCTCCCCATATCCGTCTGCAGCAGCCGCTGGAAGGGTTTCGGCTCGACCCGTAATGGCTGCGAATAGGGGTTTGCGAACGCGTGGATCAAAAACAGGATGAGGCCGGCGAATGCGCCAAAGCACGACAGCAGAACGTGCGTTTCGCGGCGGGCCGGGAAGGCGAAGAAGGGAACTGAAACAACCACCATCCCGAACGCTGCCGGCAGCCAGAACACCCACGGGATCGGATCGGCGACCTGCTCCTTGCGCAGCTGCCTGAGGTCGCTGATCCGGTACATGTTCGTCAGCATGCGCTGGCGCAGTGCATCCTCCCGCGGGCCTTGCGCCTGCAGATCCAGCACGGTTTCCAGCACGAGATCGTACATGCCCCATGCCTGCGGCGACAGCCGCTGCTCCCGGCTCAGCTGTTCCCACTCGCGCTCCACGACAAGGCGGGCATAGCTGGCCATGCCGCGCTGGATTTGCTCGGCGTCTTCGCCACCAAAGCGCTTGGCGTCGTGATAGACCTGCGCGACCGCCAAGGCTTCACGGTTCAAGCCGGCGCGAACCTCCTGATAATCGTTCAGTTCCTGCGCGTAGACGAGCGCCAAGATGATTCCATACAGCGCCGCGATGCGAAAGCCGGAGGCAGCGGCCATTTCGCGAACGCTGCCGGGATAGTGATTGCCCTCCGGGTCTGCGTAACCTGCCGGGGGCGGCATCAGGCGGCGCGCCAGCGCGCAGGTTCCGAGCACCAATGCGATGCTGCCGCCGACCCACAGCAGGATCAGCACAATGTTGGCAAGGGTGCTCATGCCGTGGGGCGTGACGGGCCATCGGGTTTCAGGCGGCGGGCCATCGTGCGTTCCAAGCGGGCGGTGCCGCCCAAGTCAAGCGCCGAACATCTTCGCCGGCACCTTCCAGCCGCAGCCAGAGCGACATCGGCCACAAGGCATCGCCCATCCTTTCGGGCCACTCGACCAGCAGCGCACCGTCCTGCAGCCAGTCGTCCAGCCCCAGTGCCTCGGCTTCCTGCGGCTGCTGCAGCCGATAGAGGTCTGCGTGCGCGATCGGCACGGCAAGATCGGGATAGGTCTGCACCAGCGTGTACGTCGGGCTCGGGACTTCGCCCCGGTGCCCCAGCGCTTGCAGGATTGCGCGCGCCAAGGTGGTCTTTCCTGCGCCCAGTTCGCCGGACAGCGCGATGACATCGCCGCAGCGCAAAACATTGGAAAGCCGGATTCCGACTGATCGGAGTCCGGCTTCGTCAACGATCATGCCCGGCAGGGGCACGCGATCAGTAGCGATAATGATCGGGCTTGAACGGGCCGGCCTGGCCGACGCCGATGTAGGCCGCCTGCTTGGGGGTCAGCGTCGTCAGCTTCACGCCCAGCTTTTCCAGATGCAGCGCGGCCACCTTTTCGTCCAGATGCTTCGGCAGCACCTGCACGACATTGCCGTAGGATGTGCCATTCTTCCACAGCTCGATCTGCGCCAGCACCTGGTTGGTGAAGCTTGCCGACATGACGAAGCTGGGGTGGCCGGTGCCACAGCCGAGATTCACCAGCCGGCCCTTGGCGAGCACAATCAGGCGCTTGCCATCGGGGAACACCACTTCGTCGACCTGCGGTTTCACCTCTTCCCACACATAGTTGGCCAGCGCACCGATCTGGATCTCGGCATCGAAATGGCCGATGTTGCAGACGATGGCGCGGTCTTTCATCTGGCGCATATGGTCGATGGTGATGACGTCGGCGTTGCCGGTTGCAGTCACGAAAATGTCGGCCATCGATGCAGCCTCGTCCATGGTGAGGACCTGATAGCCCTCCATCGCGGCCTGCAGCGCGCAGATGGGATCAACTTCCGTCACGATGACGCGGGCGCCGCCATTGCGCAAAGACGCAGCCGAGCCCTTGCCGACATCGCCGAAGCCGGCAACAACGGCGACCTTGCCGGCGAGCATGACGTCGGTCGCGCGGCGGATGCCATCGACCAGCGATTCCTTGCAGCCGTAGAGATTGTCGAACTTGGACTTGGTGACCGAATCGTTGACGTTGATCACCGGGAACGGGAGCCCGCCGGCCTTGGCAAGTTCATAAAGCCGGTGCACGCCGGTGGTGGTTTCCTCCGAAACGCCCTTGATGGCATTCTGGGTTTGCGTGAAGAAGCCGGGCGATTTGGCCGCCCGCTCGCGGATCATCGCGAAGAATTCCACCTCTTCCTCGTTGGTCGGCTCGGGCAGGTCGGTGCCGGCTTCGAGCGCTGCGCCCTTGATGATGTAGAAGGTGGCGTCGCCGCCATCGTCGAGGATCATGTTGGCGGTCATGCCGTTGCCAACGCCATTCCACTGGAAGGTCGCGTCCACGAACTTCCAGTAATCCTTCAGGCTCTCGCCCTTGTGCGCGAACACGGGAACTCCGGTGACAGCGATCGCGGCGGCGGCATGGTCCTGCGTCGAATAGATGTTGCACGACGACCAGCGAACCTGCGCGCCGAGCGCGGTCAGCGTCTCGATCAGCACGGCGGTCTGGATCGTCATGTGCAGGCAGCCGGTGATCCGCGCGCCGGCCAGCGGCTGCGCTTCGCCATACTCGCGGCGCAGCGCCATCAGGCCGGGCATCTCGGTTTCCGCGATGGCCAGTTCCTTGCGGCCCCATGCGGCAAGCGAAAGGTCGGCAACGGCGAAATCGGTAAAATCGGATTGGGATTGCGTGGCCACAAGGCGCTCCTGCATGGAAGTGGGAATAGCAATTCTCTAATGCTTTTCCTTGGGACTTGCAACTTTCTTTAAGTCTTTAACTCCGCATCCGGACAGGTGGCTTGGCGCTGGAACCATGCCGTGGCTGCCACGTTGCAAACGCATCGCGTGGCGGCGTGTCACACTTCGGCGCTACGCTGATCGCCTTTTCAGGAGAGTTGTCATGCCCGACGCGCGCTTTTCACTTCCGCCGCTGCCATTCCAGCCAGACGCGCTGGCACCCGCCATATCCGCTGCCACCTTCGCCCAGCATCACAGCGGACACCACAAGGCTTATGTGGACAAACTGAACATCCTGGCCGGCGAGGAAGGCATTGAAGGTGCTTCGCTGCTGGAGATCATCCGCGAGAAGGCAGATGCCGATCCGGAGGATGTGTCGGAGCAGGTTTCTGCCGGAGACATTTTCGTGCATGCCGCGCAGCATTTCAACCACGCCTTCTATTGGCAGAGCCTGTGCGCGGATGGCGGCGCGCCGGAAGGCGAGCTGCTGGCGCTGGTCGAGCGGGATTTCGGCTCCGTCGACGCGCTGAAAGTTGCCATTGTTGACGCCGGCGTGGATCATTTTGCCAGCGGCTGGGTGTGGCTGGTGTCCAACGATGGCGAGCTTGCGGTAATGTCCACCCACGATGCCCAATGCCCGGTGATCGACAAAGATCTGAAGCCGTTGCTGGTCATCGATCTATGGGAACATGCCTATTATCTCGATCACCAGAAGGCGCGGAAAGCCTATCTGGAAGCAGTTGTCGAAAAACATCTCAACTGGGCCTTTGCCGCCCGGGCGCTGGCTGCCGAAAGCATGGATGATCTCGATCTCGGCATCGGCAACGCCGCGATGGCTGACGCCTAGATTCAAGACCTCTTAAATCCACGGCGGCCGGACAATGGTTATCGGCCCGGTTTCGCCTGAGAGGGCGTGCTCCATGAATTCGGTGCGGATGAGCAGCATCTGCAGCCCGTCGTGGGGCGAACCGCGCAGGTGGCCGGCTTCCCTTGCTCCGGCGTGCACGATCGCATCGGCAGCACTGCCGCTGATCCGCGCGCCCACCAACGCTTTGCGCACCTTGCCGCGGTGGTGCATGCGGGCGGTGTTCTCCTGCCCGACATAACAGCCCTTGCTGAAGCTGACGCCGTGCAATTCGCGACCATTGGTTTCCAGCCACAGCAGTTCGTCGGAGCCGATTTCGTCCCCCTCGGGCAGGCCCAGCGGAATGCGGTGTGCGTGCCAATCGGCCAGCGTGGCGGTCGTGTCTGCGGATGCGGCTATCCAGCGCGCGCCCGCCGCCGCCAGCCGGGGGTCCGCGGTTTCTGCGCGCGCTTCGCCCCAGTCGGCAAAAACCGACAGCTCCGTCTGGGCGATCGCCACATCGCGGCGCAGCCGGAACATCGCGAGTCTCCTGGCCAGCGCGGGTGCCTGGGCAGCGTCGCAATCCAGCAGAATGGCGCCGTCCGGCGCCGCGAACAGGATGAAGGCGAACAGCGCCTTGCCCTGCGGGGTCAGCAGGCCAGCATACAAAGGCGCATCGGGCGCCAGCAGCGCAATGTCATTGGTGATCTGGCCCTGCAGAAAGCTGCGCACCTCGCTGCCGCTCAGCCGCAGGACGGCGCGCTGGCTAAGATGGGCGATCGGCATGCGCCAGTAGATGGGGCACGCGCATCCCGGCTGCAAGCTGCGCTGATTGCGCATCGCGGCTGCAAGCTGCGGCTGATTGCGCACTGCGGCTGCAAGCTGCGCTGATTGCGCATCTCGGCAGGGGTTGCCTGCGGACCGTCATGCAGTCCATTGAGCGCCGGCAGGCATTTGCCGAACGCGATGGGAGACATGGATGGCGATCAAGGTGCATTTCGAAGCCGGGGTCGAAACCACTTCGGCAGCGGCCCGGGTGGTATTCGTCGGGTCTGGCAGCCACTTGTCATCCGGCGCGCAAGCTGTGGATTCGGCTGGTGCCGGGCAGCTCGGCAGGGCCATGAAAGCCGCCGGCTTCGATGGCAAGAAGGGCAAGTTCGTCGAGATACTGGCGCCTGCCGGAATCGCTGCCAATCGCCTCATCATCGCCGGGGTCGGCGATCCTTCGAAGGCCGATGCGCGAGCCTTCGAGGATATCGGCGGCGGCGTTGCCGAACGGCTGCAGACGCTGGAATCGAAGATCGTTGCCGACTTTTCCGGGATTGCCGACATGGCGGTTGGCACCGATGTGGCAGCGGCGCATTTCGCGCACGGCGTGGAGCTGCGCAACTGGCGGCTGGACACCTATCGCACCAGGCTGAAGGACGAGCAGAAACCGAAGCTGAAGGACGTGGTGCTGGTCGGTGTTTCCGATAGCGGCAAGGCATTGAACGAGCGGCTGCAGAAGGTGGCGGCAGGGGTGCATTTCACCAAGTGGCTCGTCACCCAGCCCGGCAATGTCATCTATCCGGAAACCTTCGTGGAGCATTGCCGCACCGCGATGGAGCCGCTCGGCATCCGCATCGTCGTGCTCGATGATGTGCAGATGAAGGCGCTGGGCATGGGCTCGCTGCTGGGCGTTGGCCAGGGCAGCGTGCGGCGCGAGCGGATCATCGCGATGGAGTGGAACGGCATCGGCGAGGGTGCCCCGGCACCACTGGTGCTGGTGGGCAAGGGTGTGACCTTCGACACCGGTGGCATTTCGATCAAGCCGGCACCGGGCATGGAAGACATGAAGTGGGACATGGGCGGCGCCGGTGCAGTTGCCGGCTGCATGGTCGCGCTCGCCGGACGCAAGGCAAAAGCGCATGTGGTCGGCATCTGCGGCCTCGTTGAAAATATGCCCGATGGCAATGCGCAGCGGCCGGGCGACATCGTGACCTCGATGTCGGGCCAGACCATTGAAGTGTTAAACACCGACGCCGAAGGCCGGCTGGTGCTGTGCGATGTGTTCACCTGGGCGCAGCAGCAGTACAAGCCGAAGGTGATGCTGGACTTCGCGACACTCACCGGCGCAATCCTGATTTCGCTGGCGCATCACTATGCCGGCGTTTTCACCAACAGCGACGGTTTGTGGGCCAAGCTGGACAAGGCCGGTGGGGCGGTCAACGATCTTGTGTGGCGGCAGCCGCTCAGCGAGCCGGGCGGTCACTACGACCAGCTGATCGATTCGAACATCGCCGACATGAAGAATCTGGGAACACGCGAAGGCGGATCGATCACCGCGGCGCAATTCCTGCAGCGCTTCGTGGATAACGGTGTCGAATGGGCGCATCTGGATATCGCCGGCGCGGTGTGGCGACCGAAAAGCGGCGCGCTGCACGACAAGGGCGCAACCGGCTATGGCGTGCGACTTGTCGACCGCTTTGTGGCCGACACGCTGGAGGCGTGACGACCGCCCCTGATTTCGTCGACGTCGGCTTTTACCATTGCACCCGGCAGCCGGCGTCGGCCGTTGCCGTCAAGCTGGCAGCGCGCGCGTATGCTTCCGGGCAACGGTTGCTCATTGTCGGGTCGGCGGACGGGCTGGCCACGCTGGACGGCGCGCTGTGGTTAGCGGACGGGTTTCTGGCGCACGGGATGGCGGGCGGGGCGGACGATGCCGAGCAACCCATTTTGCTGGCCGGAGCGACGGAACCGGCGAATGGCGCGGCCTTGCTGCTGCTGCTGGAAACCGGGCTGCCCGCGGAGTTCGCGACATTCTCCCGCGTTCTGAATCTGTTCGATGATGGCTCGGAGGCACATGCGCGTGCTCGTGCCGACTGGAAGGCAATTGGCGCCCGGGATGGTCTGCAGCGCACCTATTGGCAACAGGTTCCGGGCGGGCGCTGGGAGAAGCAGGCCTGAGCCTGTTCAGGCATCATGGTAGAACAGGGCCACCATCCCGCCCGGCTCAATCTCGGCGACCTTTTCAGCTATGCGCTGGCAATCGACACCGGCCGGCCGTTGCTGTTCAGGGGCAATGATTTCGCCCGAACGGATGTCAGGCGAGCCTAGCCAGGTTGACGGTGTCGGTCGGGCGCACGAGAATCGGTCGTCCAGCAACGGGCACATCGATGAGGGCGCCCGGATCATCGTGAATCTGCGCGAGGAACCGGCTGTTGTCGGCATCGAGCCTGCCAATGATGATTGCAAACATCGGATTGCCACGGTCGTGGATCACGGTGAAGGTTTCGACGCGGCCTGATCCTTCGGGTTTTTCTGTCAGCGGCGGGCTTTCCATTGCATCAATTTCGGGCTGGTAGGTTGCAGGATCGATGCGGGCGAAGGCGCGCGGCGTGGTGCTCCACACGCCGAAGCTGTGCTTGCTGAGATAGCCGCCATTGGCAAAAACCAACCCCGCTGCGGCCGGGTTTGCGCGGCATCGCGCCGCCACTTCGGCAATCGAATGCATCGAATAATTGTTCCCGGGGCCGCCGAAATAGGGCAGCCCGCCGGTCAGCGTCAGACCTCGCAAATCATCGTGCGGAAGGCCGATTTCGTCGGCAGCGATCTGCACCGCAGACGAAAAGCAGCTGTAAAGATCCATATGGGCGATCTGGCCGATGCCGATACCCGCTTTGGCCAGAGCATGCGCCGCGCCGATCCGGATGGCCGGCGAGCTGTGATAGTTGACCCGTTCCGTTACCAGCATCTTCTCGTGCGTGTCGGCGCTGCCATGCAGATACACCCGCTTTTCGGCCGGCACGCCCAAACGGTTGGCCGCTTGTGTCGACATCATCAGCAGCGCGGCCGCCTGATCGACGAACATGTTGGAATTCAGCACCTTGGTGTACGGATAGCCGATGTAGCGGTTCGAATCCGTTGGCGTCGTGATTTCGGCCGGAGTTCGGGCAATCGGCAGCTGCGCATAGGGATTGGCAGCAGCAACCTGGGTGAAGCGGCTCATCAGGTCGCCGATGGCTGCCCGGTGCTGCAGCGGTGAGCGGCCATAGTGATCTGCGAGCGCATTTTCAAACAGCGGATACACGTTCACCGGCAGCGCAATGCCGTGCTGCACCTCGTGCGCCGACACAAAGCGCCCCTCCTTCCCCAGCGTCTCGGCGTCGGTCGGGCTTTCCTCGCTCCAGTCGAGCATGATGCCGGCCTTCTGCGCCCGGCTCTGGGTGCGGATCGGCTCGCAGCCGGTCAGCAGCACGACATCATGTTCGCCCGACTGGATGCTTTGGGCAAACATGTTGGCCAGCAGCTGCGGTGTGTTGCCGCCGACCGGGCCATACAGTGTGCGGCGCGGCGTGGCGCCGATGCGCCTGGCGACTGTCTCGGGCAGGTTGTTCTGCTTGCCAAATGGAGCGCCGAAGCCGGAATCCTGAAACAACCGCACGGTCGCGATGCAGTCGATGGCTTGCACCACATTCTGCCCGCCGCAATCCGCAATCGCCGCGCGGGCGACCGCCGCCATCATGTCCTGCGGCGAAAGGCCTTCGCCGGGCGCCGACGTGCGGTCGACCGACTGGGCAATGCCGACGAGAACGGGGGTGCGGGGATCGATCGTCATGGCGGTGGCTTAAGGCCACTCGCGGCAGACTTCACCCCTTTCAATCGTGGGGCTCGCGATGCTCCTGAAAGCGGCCGATGGCGGCGATCGAAAGCCGGTAGCACAGGTAGCCCGCCGCAAGGCCGAGGAAGATGAATGCCATGCCGAAAGTGCGCGGCTCCACGGGCAGCCCCGCCATGCGGATCGTGGCGGCGCCGCCCGATGCCGCGTTCAGAGATATGATCCCTGCGATGATGCAGGCGGTGGCGCCCAGGAATGCTGCGATCAAAGGCACCATGAGTGCGGCAGGGCCGGGTTTGTTGGGCATGGTGGCAGCATAGGACACCCGCTGCTGTGGATGCAATCGGCCGCTTGCGTGACAGGCTTGAAAGCGGCTGATAAAGCGGCCGCCATGCTTGATGGCAAACGCATCCTCCTGATCATCGGCGGCGGCATCGCGGCCTACAAGGCGCTGGAGCTGATCCGCGCCATTCGTGCCGAGGGCGGGCATGTGGTGCCCGTGCTGACCGAAGCCGCAACCCAGTTCGTGACGCCCATGAGCGTGGCCGCACTCGCCGAGGCGAAGGTGCACCAGCACCTGTTCGATCTCACCGACGAGGCGGAAATGGGCCACATCCAGCTCAGCCGCGCCGCCGATCTGCTGCTGGTCTGCCCGGCCACCGCCAATCTGATGGCGCGGATGGCGGCGGGACTTGCAGACGATCTGGCCACCACGCTGCTGCTGGCGACCGACAAGCCGGTGCTGGTCGCGCCGGCCATGAATGTGCGCATGTGGGAGCATGCCGCCACGCGCGCCAATGTGCACCTTTTGCGGACACGCGGGGTCGGCATCATCGAGCCGGATATCGGGCCGATGGCGTGCGGCGAGCATGGCGCTGGCCGGTTGCCCGAAATGTCGGCAATCATGGCAGCGCTGCGAAGCGCCTTCGCGGATGGCCCGCTTGCCGGCCGGCACGTTCTGGTGACCGCAGGGCCGACGCACGAGCCGATCGACCCGGTGCGCTATCTCGCGAACCGGTCGTCCGGCAGGCAGGGATTCGCGCTCGCTGCGGCCTTTGCGGCGCTCGGAGCGCGGGTGACCCTGGTTGCCGGTCCGGTTGCGCTCCACACACCGCCCGGCTGCACCCGGGTGGACGTGGAAACCGCGCAACAGATGCACGACGCCGCGCGCGCGGCGCTGCCGGCGGACATTGCCGTGATGGTGGCCGCCGTTGCCGACTGGCGACCCGCGACGGCTGCCGGCGACAAGATCAAGAAGGGCAGCGTTGGCATACCGACCCTGACCCTGGCCCAGAATCCGGACATCTTGGCCGGGCTGGCCGAAGGCGTTGACCGGCCAACCCTGCTGGTCGGCTTTGCCGCCGAAACCCGCGATGTGATCGCGCATGCGCAAGCCAAGCTGGCGAGCAAGCACTGCGATATGATCGTGGCAAACGATGTGTCGGGCGATGTGATGGGGGGTTCGCGCAACGAGGTGCATCTGCTGACCGCGGCGGGCGTGGAAACGCTGCCGGAGGCCAGCAAGGAAGCGATTGCGTGCGCACTGGCGGGCAAGCTGGCTGCGATGCTGAATGGTTGAGGTTGCAGTGATGCGCATGCCGCACGCCGAGGGGCTGGCGTTGCCACATTATGCCAGTGCGGGAGCGGCCGGCATGGATGTGCTGGCGGCGGTGGATGCGGATTTCATCCTTGCGCCGGGTGCCCGCGCCGCCATCCCGACCGGGCTGATGATGGCTCTTCCAAACGGCTATGAAATGCAGGTGCGCGCCCGCTCGGGGCTGGCGCTGAAGGAGGGGCTGGCGGTGCTGAACGCACCCGGCACGATCGACAGCGATTATCGCGGCGAAGTGAAGATCATTCTGGGCAACCTCGGCGATCACCCGTTTGCAATCACGCGCGGGATGCGCATCGCGCAGCTGGTTCTGGCGCCGGTGACGCGGGCGAACTGGGCGGAGGCCGATGCGCTGCCGGAAACAGCGCGCGGCGCGGGGGGATTCGGCTCCACGGGGCGCAGATGATGCTGACCGACACAGAGCTCGATCGCTACCAGCGCCAGCTCGTGCTGAAGGAGGTGGGCGGCGAGGGGCAGAAGCGGCTGAAGGCGGCGTCGGTTGCCGTGGTTGGCGCGGGGGGGCTTGGCTGCCCGCTGCTGGCCTGTCTCGCCGCCGCCGGAGTGGGGCGGATTACCATCATCGATGATGACGGGGTGTCGCTTTCCAATCTGCAGCGGCAGACGCTTTTTTCCACCGAAGAGGTCGGCCGGCCGAAGGCGCAAGCCGCAGCCGCGCGGCTGCGCGCACTCAATCCGCACGTGATCATCACACCGGTCGACGCCCGGCTGACCCGCGAAACCGCCCATGCGCTGCTCGGCGGACATGATGTCATCGCCGACGGCTGTGACAATTTCCGCACCCGCAGCGCGGTCAACCGGGCCGCCGTGGCGCTGCAAATCCCGCTGGTCGCAGCAGCGCTCGGACCGTTCGAGGGCCAGCTCGGGGTGTTTGCCGGGCATCTGGCCGATGCGCCATGCTGGGCCTGCTTTGCCGGCGATCCTGCCGATGTGCCGGGAACCAGTTGCGCCGATGTGGGGATATTGGGCGCTATCGCGGGCATCGTGGGCGCGGCGCAGGCGCTGGAGGTGCTGCGGCTGCTGATTGGCTTTGGCGACAGCCAGCTCGGCCGCCTCTGGCTGTTCGAAGGGCTTTCGATGCTGTCACGCACGGTCAGGATCGGCAAAGACCCCGGCTGTCCGGTCTGTTCCCGATGACCGGCCTGTTGCTCGTCATCAGCGAAGCCGGCGGCGAGCGCTTCGCCGCCGCGATCGAAGTGGCGGCTGCGGCCGCAGCACTGGATCGCCCGGTCGCCATGCTGCTGCGCGGCCCGGCGGTGAAGGCGCTGGGCCAGCCGAACCTTTCCCGCGCTTTCGATCTGCTGTTTGAAATGGGCGTGGAAGTGGGCCTGTGCCAGACGGCGATGGCGGCTTGCGGCATGGTGGCTGCCGACTTGCCGCCGCGGGTGGCGGCGCACGGGCTGGTTGGGTTTCTGGCCGGCCGGGCAGACTGGCAGCTGGTGGTTGTCTAAACGTCCCGGACAGCACTCGCTTTCAGGATCGGGTTGCTCCAGGCATAGACGGCGAGCCAGACCAGACCCGCAGTGGCAAGCCAGTAGGGAAGTTCAGGCTGCAATTCGTAGAGCCCGATTCCGATGGCGGGCGCCAGCACGAAGCAGCTGCCGTTGACCGAGGTGACTGCCCCGGCAAGCGCCCCTTGCTCCGGCCGGGTGACCGCCAGCGAAGACCCTGCGGTGAACCCCGGACGCACGAAGCCATAGCCGGCGCAGGACAGCGAAAACGCAATGACCAGCGCATGAAAATCCGGCGCGAATGCAATGCCCAGGGTGCCGATGGCGGCGATCAGTGTGCCCCAGCGCATCAGTTGCGAGGGCGACAGATCGAGCAGGCGGATGACGCCCCACTGCACGAGCAGCGTGGCACCGGCACCGGCCATGAGCGCAATCCCGATCATCTGCGCGGCATCGATTGCGCTCACGTTCATGCGGTCGATGATGAAGAAGCCGAGCGCCTGGCCGGTTGCTGCCTGCAGCGAGCCGGCGGCGAAGCCGAAGATCATGAAGGGCTGAATGCGACTGTCTTTCAGGGAAAGCCGCTCGCTGCGGCCATAAACACCGAGATCCTCTGCGGCGATCAGATTGGCCCCGCTGGAGCTGCCGCCGACCGATGGCATGGCGGCAGCTGCGCCGCCCGATGATATGGCGGCGGCTGCGCCGCCCGACGGCATGGCGGCGGCTGCGCCGCCACCCGATGCGCGCGCTTCGGGCGCGAAATGCGTGGGATCGTCATCCGGCAGCCCGCGCGCGATCAGCACGACGACGACGACTGCGATCGCTGCGAACGCGAACATCGGGCCGGCAAGCCCGACCTTCGGCAGGATGAAGAAGGGGGCAACAGCAGGCCCGAGAATGGTGCCGAGGCCGAACGCCGATGACAGCGTTGCCAGTGCGGTGGTGCGCTCCATTTCGCTGGTGCGCCCGGCGATGAAGGCCTGGGCCGCCGGATTGGCGGCGGAACCGAAAATGCCGAACAGCGCACGTGCCAAGGTAAAGAGAGCGAAGGTGACGAGCGGCGCTATCAGTCCCTGCAGTCCGGCCAGAATGACGCATGCGCACAGCAGCATGGAAATGCCGAAGCCCATGACGCCGACCTGCATCAGCCGCCGCCGTCCGCGGCGGTCGGATTCGCGCGCCCAATAGGGGGCGCTGAACGTCCAAAGCAGCGCTGACAGCGAGAAGATGAGCGCAATCGCCATGTCGGGGATGGCGATTTCGCGGCCGATCACCGGCAGCACCGATTGCAGCGCGGTGTTGCCCGCCGCGGTTACCAGCAGGGCAAGGAACACGAGGATGAAATGCCGACGCGGCAGGGATGGGCTGGACAGCTGCACAAATGGCTGGCTAGCCGCAGCGCGGGCAGGCGCGCAAGCGGCAATGGTTGCGGGAGAAAAGACAATGATGGGCACATTGGCAGGCAAGAC
>JBBRKH010000016.1:0-15237 GCA_038217965.1 Sphingomonadales bacterium
TGGCGGCATGCAGCGTCATCAGCACCACCTTGTCGGCATGGTCGCCTCGGTCATTCTCCATCACCAGCGCCACATGCTCGAGGAAAGCCTGCAAATCCGTAAAACCCTCCATCGCCCGCACCAGCTCGGCCAGATTGTCGAGGCGGCCGGCAGCCTCGGCCGACCGGTCCGTCTCCAGCATCGAAATATAGCCGGATTCCTCCAGGATCATCTGCGCCAGCGCCGGATCGATGCCAGCAAATCCGCCAGCGACCGGCGTGCCGCCGTCGGCAGTTCGTCGGTTTCCACCAGCGCCTGCGCCGCACCCACCAGCGTTGTGCCGGTCCGCCGGGCATGCGCCTGAACCTTGCCGATGCTCTTGTCGCCCAGCCCGCGTTTGGGTGTGTTGACAATCCGCTCGAACGCCAGCGCATCATCCGCCTGCGCCACGATCCGCAGATAGCCGAGCGCATCGCGGATTTCGGCCCGTTCGTAAAAGCGGAATCCGCCGATGATGCGGTAAGGCAGGCCGATCGCAATGAAGCGGTCCTCGAATTCGCGCGTTTGATAGGAAGCGCGAACAAGAATAGCGATTTCAGTTGGTTCCGAGCCTTCGCTCAGCAGCCGCTCGATCCGTTCGCCAACCAGCCGGGCCTCTTCCGGACCGTCCCACACACCCACGATCTGCACGCGCTCGCCCTGCGGAATTTCGGTCCACAAGGTCTTGCCCAGGCGTCCCTTGTTGTTGGCGATAACCCCGGACGCAGCCGCGAGAATGTGCGGTGTGGAGCGATAATTCTGCTCCAGCCGGATCGTTTTCGCGCCCGGAAAGTCCCGCTCGAAGCGCAGGATGTTGGCAATCTCCGCTCCGCGCCAGCTGTAGATGGACTGGTCGTCGTCGCCCACGCAGCAGATATTGCCCTGGCCGCCTTCGCCGGGAGCCGCCAGCATCTGCAGCCAGCGATACTGCGCGGCGTTGGTGTCCTGATATTCGTCCACCAGCACATATCGGAAGCGGCGCTGCCAATCCGCCAGCACATCGCGGTGGGTCTCGAAAATCACCAGCATGTGTAGCAGAAGATCGCCGAAATCGGCGGCATTCAGCGCCTTCAGCTCGGCCTGGTAGCGCCCGTAGAGCGTCGCCCCCTGCCCGTCGGCGAACGCGAAACTCTCGCCTGCCGGCACATGGTCCGGCGTCTGCCCGCGATTCTTCCAGCGATCGATCAATCCGGAAAGCTGCCGCGACGGCCAGCGTTTCTCGTCCAGCCCCGCGTCGATGATGATCCGTTTCAGGAGACGCAGCACATCGTCGGTATCGAGAATTGTGTAGTTGGAGCGCAAGCCGACCAGTTCGGCGTGGCGGCGCAGCATCTTGGCGGCAATCGAGTGAAACGTGCCCAGCCAAGGCAGGCCTTCCGATTCCGGCCCGATCATCCCCGCCAGGCGGTGACGCATTTCGCCGGCCGCCTTGTTGGTGAAGGTGACGGAGAGAATTTCCGATGGCCAGGCGCGCCGTGTGGCAAGAATGTGCGCCAGCCGGGCGGTGAGCACCTTGGTCTTGCCGGTGCCGGCACCCGCGAGGATCAGCAGCGGACCATCGAGGGAAAGTGTCGCCTCGCGCTGCGGTGGATTGAGGCCTGAAAGCCAGTCGGGCGGATTTTGCGGAAGGCTGGCCATGCAGAACAGATAGCGAACTTTGCCGATGCGCTCAAGCAGCACTCACCGTTCGGCGTGCTGCTCCGCTGCCGGCCGAAGCAGGTGCAGCATCGCCTTGCCGACCTTGCGACTGGTATCCACGGCAAAGCCCGGCGCGTCGACGATTTCCTTCAGGCCGGTTTCCACCGAAATCCACGCGGATGGCGATATCCACCCCTTTGCCAGCGCCGACTCCAGCGCCGGCGTGGCCATTGCTTCGCCATAGGGCGGGTCCAGAAAGATGAGGTCGCAGGCCAGCCTGGCAGTCGGCAGATTTCTCGCGTCGTTGCCGACCAGTTCGGCCGCCGCCCCGAATTTCGCGATGTTGGCTGTGATGGCTTCGCGCGCCGCGCGATCTTTTTCCACGAGGAAAGCGCGCGATGCGCCGCGCGACAGGGCTTCCAGCGCCAGCGCGCCGGAGCCGGCAAAAAGATCGAGAACGCTCAGACCCTCGAAGCTGCCAAGCCGGCTGATCAGCATCGAAAACAGCGTTTCGCGCGCCCGGTCTGCCGTCGGCCTCGTGCCGGGGCCGGGCGGCGCTTCCAGCGGCCGCGTGCGCCACTGGCCGGCGATGATCCTCATTCCCCGGTTCCCGGCTTCTGTGCGGCAGGCCGCGCCGGTATCGGCTTTGCCGGTTTGATCGCGCGGCGCAGCTGCGCAATGGCCGAGGCCGGCGCTTCGGCCACTTCGCGCACCGGAATGTCGCCCAGCAGAAACGGGCCGTAACCCACACGGATCAATCGGCTGACCTGCAATCCCATCGCTTCGCACACCCGGCGGACTTCGCGGTTCTTGCCTTCGGACAGCGTCATCTGCATCCAGATGTTGCGGCTGCCGCCCGCCACCCGCCGCTCGACCGAGGCATCGATCGGGCCATAGCGCATGCCCTCGATGGTAACGCCCAATGCCAGCTGGTCCAGATCGGATTGCCGCACTTCGCCATAGGCGCGGATGCGATAGGTGCGCGGCACGCCGCTCGATGGCAGTTCCAGCGACCGCTTCAGTTCGCCGTCGTTGGTCAACAGCAGCAGCCCCTCGGTGTTGAGATCGAGTCTGCCGACCGGCACCAGCCGGGGCAGGCCGGGCGGCAGGATGTCGTAGATGGTTGGCCGACCAGCCGGGTCGCGCGCTGCGGTCAGCACGCCAGAAGGCTTGTGAAACAGGAACAGACGGGTGGATTCCGCTTCGCCGACCGGCTTGCCGTCGACGGTAACCCCTGCAAGCGACGTGAGGATCGTGGCAGGCGTATCCAGCACCTTGCCTTCGAGCGCCACGCGACCTTCCGAAATCATGCGCTCGATATCGCGACGGGAGCCGGCGCCTGCCCTGGCGAGCAGCTTGGCGATCCTGTCTCCCGCGCCGGGCGCCTTTTCAGCCCGCACCGGCGAAGTGGCAGCGCGCGGATGCGGACGACCGGCCCGGCCTCTGGTTTGCGCCGGTGCTTCGTCGCGAGGGCCGCGTGACCGTCCACCGGCCGGCCGGCCGCCACTTGGCCCGCCGGATGGCCCGCCGCGAGATGGCCCGCCGGGTGGCCCGCCGCGAGATGGCCCGCCCGGCGGTTTGCCACCGGTCGGGCGGCGCGGTGGCGGGCGCTCAGCCATCGGCAAGCTCGGCGCTGACCGGAACCCCGATCAGCGATTTCGACGTGCGGATGGTGAGCGAGGTCTTGACCGATGCGACGTTTGGCGCGCTCGTCAGATGGGTCGTCAGAAACGCCTGGAAGCGGGGCAGGTCACGGGCGACCAGCTTCAGCATGAAATCGATTTCGCCGTTCAGCATGTGGCATTCGCGGATTTGCGGCAGGCTGGAAACATGCGCCTCGAACGCCTTCAGATCGGCCTCGGCCTGGCTTTTCAGGCTGACCATGGCGAAGATGGTGACCGGCCATTCGAGCGCCTGCGCCGACAGGTCGGCATGATAGCCGCGAATCACGCCGGACTCCTCCAGCGCCCGCACCCGCCGCAGGCAGGGCGGGGCGGTCAGCCCCACCGTGTTCGCAAGATCGACATTGGTCATGCGACCATCCTCCTGCAGCGCTGTCAGGATGGCGAGATCGATCCTGTCTATCTGGTGGGGGCGGGGCCCGGTCATGAACATGTCTCCAAATGTCTGTCCCGTATAATATTGTTGCGCGATAGCTCAAGCGCATCTTCTTGCATGGCAGCCCACTGGCTCCTAAGTCAGCGCAGGGGATTTTTTTGCGGAAAGCAGCAGGCGCAATGGCCGAGGTTCGCCACACGAAGATATTGATCATCGGCTCCGGTCCGGCCGGCTACACAGCCGCAGTCTATGCCGCGCGCGCCGCGCTGTCGCCTGTGCTGGTGGCCGGATTGCAGCCCGGCGGGCAGCTTGTCATCACCACCGAAGTGGAGAACTGGCCCGGCGAAACGACGATCATGGGGCCCGAGCTGATGCTGAAGATGGAGGCGCAGGCGCGCGCCGTCGGCACCGAAATCATATTCGACATCATCGCATCCGTGGACCTGTCGCGGCGGCCTTTCGTGGCTGTTGCGGATTCGGGAACGATTTGGCACGCCGACACCATCGTGATCGCAACCGGCGCCAGCGCGCGCTGGCTGGGGCTGGACAGCGAAACACGCCTGCGCGGCAAGGGCGTTTCGGCATGCGCCACCTGTGACGGCTTCTTCTTTCGCGGCAAGCATGTGGCAGTCGTCGGCGGCGGCAACACCGCAGTGGAGGAAGCGCTGTTCCTCACCAATTTCGCCAGCAAGGTCAGCTTGATCCATCGCCGCAGCGAATTGCGCGCCGACAAGGTGAACCAGGCGCGACTGGTTGCCAATGCGAAGATCGAGATGATCTGGAACGCCGAGGTGGCGGATGTGACCGGCGCCGATGGTGTCGAGGGCATCGTGCTGACCGACACACTGACGGGCGCAAGCCGGCCTTTGGCGGTGGACGGGCTGTTCGTGGCGATCGGGCACGATCCGGCAACTGCACTGGTGAAAGGACAGCTGGTGATGGACAGCGAGGGCTATATCGTTACCGCACCGGATTCGACCGCAACCAGCATTGCCGGCGTGTTCGCGGCGGGCGATGTGAGGGACAAGATCTATCGGCAGGCGGTAACGGCGGCCGGCATGGGGTGCATGGCGGCGCTGGAGGCGGAGCGATATCTGGCGCACGGCGCAGCGCATGTTGAACAGGTTGCCGCATAGTGCCGCCAGAGCCGGAGGCGACCGATGCCGCTTGACTGGGACAAGCTGCGATTGTTCCAGGCGGTGGCTTCGGCGGGGAGCTTCACCGAAGGCGCCCGGCGGCTGAAGCTGTCGCAGCCGGCGCTGTCGCGGCAGGTGATTGCCCTGGAGGAAAGGCTCGGCGCAAAGCTGTTTCACCGGCACGCCCGCGGACTGGCGCTCACCAACGAGGGCGAGCAGCTCTTTCGCACAACCAGCAGCATGGCCGACGATATCGAACGCACCAAGGGCGGCATCGAAGCAAGCCGCAACCGGCCGACCGGCGAGATCAAGCTTACGACCACGGTCAGCTTCGGTTCGACCTGGCTTGCAGCGAAGCTCGCGGCGTTTCTGGATCTGTATCCCGACATCCGCATCAATCTGATCCTGTCGGATGAGGAGATTGATCTGTCACGGCACGAGGCGGATTGTGCGATCCGCTTTCACAAGCCGCACCAGGCGGATCTGATCCAGAAGCCGCTGGCCAGCATCCGGCACCGGCTGTGTGCGTCGCCGGCCTATCTTGAGGCGCACGGCGAGCCCAAAACCGCGCAGGAGCTGAGCGCGCACCGGCTGATAGCCTATGGTCCCGAAGCTCCGGCCTATCTCAGGAGCATCAACTGGGTGCTGGACATCGGCCATGAAGGGCCGACGCGCGAGCCGGCGCTGGCGATCAACAACAGCTACGGGGTGCTGCAGGCGGTGGAAGCCGGCGGCGGGATTGCGGCGTTGCCATCCTATCTCATCCGCAGCGGCAAGGTGAAGGTCCTGCTTCCGGACCTCCAGGGCGCGGTGTTTCAAACCTATTTCGTCTATGCGTCGGAATTGAAGGGGTCGGTTCGCGTTGCTGCACTGCGGGATTTCCTGATCCGCGAGATGACGCCCAAGGCTCTGGGCGACGGCTGAACCGCAGATAAACCGCATGCAATCCTTGCATAGCTGCTCAAATGCCTTCGCACTTGCACAATAAGTCCGGACAACCTATCTGTCCTCTCGTTGCTGCATTGCAGCGCAACCGGACCGGTTTCACCCTCCCCGAAACCCTCCGGTTCAGGTTGGCCACCACCCTCCCTCCCGGTGGCCGACCGAAAATCTGGGGCCCGGGTTGAGCTTGCTCCCCGGGCCCCTTTTTTTCTCGCGGGGACCCCGCTAAGACGCCAGCCGTGTGGGCCTGTAGCTCAGTTGGTTAGAGCTGGCCGCTCATAACGGCTAGGTCGCGGGTTCGAGTCCTGCCGGGCCCACCACGCGAGCATGGTTCCAGTGCTGCCGGGCCCATCAATCCGCCTCCCCGGCTACACCAGCATGCTGATGGCAAGGCAGGTTGCAATGCCCACTACGATGTTCATCGGTACGCCGATAATAAGGAAATCGCGGAAGCGATAGTCGCCGGCGGAATAGACGATGGTGTTTGTCTGATAGCCGATGGGCGTGGCAAAGCTGGCGGATGCGGCGAACATGACCGCAAAGATGAGCGGACGGGGATCGAGCCCGAGCGCTTCGGCCATGCCGATCACCAGCGGGGTCATCAGCACGGCAACGGCGGTGTTGGTTACCATCTCGGTCAGCACCGAAGTCAGGAAATAGACGCCGAACAGCAGCAGCAGAGGAGACGCGAGCTGCAGACCGGGCAGCAGTGCATTGACCACCAGCGCAACGCTGCCGGCCGATTCCAGGGCGGAGCCGATCGCCAGCATCGAGAAGATCAGCACCATCACGTTTCCGTCGAGCGATTCCCAGGCTTCATCCGGGCCGATGCAGTTGGTGATGAGGACGATGGCGACCGCGACAATTGCGGCGATCGCGATGCTGGCCAATCCCAGCGCCGCGACGATGATCGCGCCGGCGAATGCGGCAATGGCAATGGGGGCCTTGGTGCGCCGATAGGGCCGGGGCTTCGCGGCCGACAGACCGAGCAGGTTGGCGTTTACCCGCATGGCGCGCTGTTCTTCGGGTGCTGCGAGCACCAGCAGGCGATCACCGGGGCGGATGCGGACACTGGCAAGATCGGGCCCGGCTTCGTGATGCTCGCGTTCCAGACCCAGCAGGCGCACGTTCAGGCGATTGAGAAAAGGAATCTCCGCCAGCGGCCGGCCGATGGACGGATGCGTCGGCCCGATCGCCAGCTCGACCAGATTCGCCGCTGCCTGCCCGGCTGCGATCAGGCTGGCACCGCTGTCTCCCACGCCTTTCAGGCCAACGCGAACGGCGTCTCCGGTGAGGAAGACGACGAGCTCCTGCGGGGAGCCGCGCACGACCAGCCGGTCGCCAACGGCGATCTTTTGCGATTCCAGGTCGTTGCGCATCAGTTTGCCGAGCCGGTTGAGGGCGACGAGCCGCAGCCCTTCGCGATTCAGCTCTGCCAGCATTCCGGTCTCCCTGCCGATCCAGGCTGACTGGCTGGTGATTTCGAGTTCTGACAGCATCGACTGGGTGCGGTCTTCGGACAGCGCCGAATCGGCGCGCGACGGCAACAGCCATGGCCCTAGCAACAGCAGCGCCGCTGCACCGACCACCAGCGCCACGATCCCGACCGATGTCATCTCGAACAGACCGATGGGGCGTTCGCCGAGTCCACGGGCAACGCCATCGACGAGCAGATTGGTGGAGGTGCCGATCAGGGTCACCGTGCCGCCCAGGATGGCAATGTAGGACAGCGGGATGAGCAGCCGGGTTGCCGGCACACCAAGCACCTGGCCGAGGCGGCGGACGATGGGCACCATCAGGATGACGATCGGCGTGTTGTTGAGAAAGGCGCTGGCAACCGCGGTGCCGCCATAGACTTCAGCCGTCGCCCGGCGCGGCGCCTTGCCGGCCCGTGCGAGGATCCGCGATGACACGGCATCGACGGCGCCGGTGCGGATGAGCGCGGCCGACAGGATGAACATGGCAGCGATGGTGATCGGGGCCGGGTTGGAGAAAGCGGCAAGAGTCATTCGGCTGTCAAGGAGCCCGAGCACCACCATAATCCCGACGCCGGCCACGGCAATCACCGCCGGCGGAAAGCGCTCTGCGGCAAAGGCGACAAGCAGCAACACGATGAGGCCAAGGCCGATCACATCGTGGTGGGATGCAATCAGATCGGCAGCGGATTGAAGCGAGGGCGGCATTGCCTGATGCTTTGTGGGTTCGTGGCGCCCGCTGCAAGCCGTTCGCTGCGGCCGTTGTCGAATGTGCGGGCACAACCTTGCCCAAAGCGGCGCAGTGCGCATAAGTCTGATGCTCGAACAGCGGGCGACAATCGCCGCCGCCAAGAGCGAAAGATGCGCCCGAATGGCCGATATCGAACTGTTTAAGATCGGCGGCTACAGCGTGACACTGTTCCGGGTTCTGGTGCCCGTTGCCATCCTTGTTGCAGCATTTGTGGCGGCCTCCACCGTGGCCACGCTGTTCGGGCGTTTGCGCGTAAAGGTTGGGCCCAACCGGGCCTCGTTCGTCTACCTGAGCGGGCAGATCATTCGCTATCTTATTATCTTTGTGGGTGTTTTTGCCGCTGCTTCGGCGATCGGACTGAATCTCAGCTCGCTGTCCATCTTTGCCGGCGCGCTGGGTATCGGCATCGGGCTTGGCCTGCAGGATATCGTGAAGAATTTCACCTGCGGCATCATATTGCTGCTCGATCGGTCGATCGAAGTCGGGGATTTCATCGAGCTGGAAGACGGCACTGCGGGGGCTGTCGTTTCGATCGGGCCGCGGGCGACGACGATCAGGACCAATGACAATGTCGATATATTGCTGCCCAACGCGCAGCTTCTGAACGGCCAGCTGACCAACTGGACGCATGACCAGACGACCCGCCGGGTGCATATTCCGTTCGGCGTTGCCTATGGTACCGACAAGGAGCGGGTGAAGCAGGCGGCGCTGGAGGCAGCGCTGGCCGTGCCATTCACCCGGCCCGATGACGAGGCGCACAAGACCCAAGTCTGGCTGGTCGGCTTTGGCGACAGTGCGCTGGATTTCGAGCTGGTGGTCTGGCCGACATTGGAAGCGATCAAGCGGCCGGGGAGCATGATGGCGGCATACCGGTGGGCGCTGGATGATGCGCTGCGCACATACAACATCGAACTTCCCTTCCCGCAGCGGGATTTGCGGCTGCGCGGGTTCGCCGGGCTGGAGGGTGACGCGCTGCTGGATCTCTATGCAAGGGGCTCGGTTGGCCAGGGCGACAGACCTTCGCATGAGGAAGGCAGCCGGGACCGCGGCATCGGCGGGCTGCCAAGCGAGAATGACGCCGCAGCGGACATTCCCGCCGAGGAGCCCCGTGCCGATGACAAGCGCGAATGATGGCTATCAGAAAATGGTCAGGATTTCGGCCAGCGGCTTCTTGATGAGGGCGTGGGCGGGGATCATCGCGTCTCGCGCGGGGTGGCCGGCGACGATGATGAGGTAGGGCTTTTCGCTGGCCGGGCGGCTGCAGAGTTTGTTCAGGAACTTCATCGGGTTGGGGGTGTGGGTGAGCGTTGCGAGGCCGGCGCTGTGCAGGGCGGAGAGGAGCAGGCCGGTGGCGATGCCGACGGACTCGGCGACGTAATAGTTCTGCCGGTCGTCGCCGCTGCGCACCCCGCCGCGGCGCTGGGCGAAGATGATGATGAGCCAGGGGGCGATTTCGAGATAGGGTTTGTGCGCGTCGGTTTTCAGCGGGGCGAGTGCGTCCAGCCATTCCGATGAGGCGCGACCGGCGTAGAAGGCGCGCTCCTCGGCTTCGGCGGCTTCGCGGATTTCCTGTTTTGCCCCTGCGGTGCCGACAGCGGCGAAATGCCAGGGCTGGTGGTTGGCGCCGCTGGGGGCGGTGCCGGCGGCGGCGATTGCGGCGATGATCACGGCTTCGGGGACGGGCGTGGGCGCAAACGCGCGGCAGCTGTGGCGGCTGCGCATCAGCTCGCGGTAGGCTTCAGCGCGCGCGATGCGCTCTGGATCGGACAGCGCCGGGAGCGGCGGGAAGGGGGTGTCAGGCTGCATCACGCCGGCTTCGGCTTCGGCTGGCGCGCGACGGCCTGTCGGCCGGCCCATGCAGACCAGCCGGTTGCAAGGCCGGGGAGTGCGGCGAGTGCGGACAGATCGTCTGCAGCGGGCGGCTTGCCATAGGATATGGTGAGCACCTGCGCGATGCTCCAGGCATTTTGCGGACGGTGTTCGAGCGTCATGGCGTCTCCGGCGGCGCAGCTGCCCTCCTCGATGACGCGCAGGTACCAGCCGGAGCGGCCGCTTTCGATCATCGCCTTCACCATGCCGGGATCATCGAACCAGCGGGCGAGTGTGGCGCACGGCTGGCGGGGTTGGCAGGGCTCCACCAGCATGGTGCCGATGCGCCAGCGATCGCCGATGCAGACATTCGATTCGGTGAGACCCTCGATCAGCAGATTCTCGCCGAAGCCTCCCGGAACGAGCTTGTGCGACTGCTGCGGATGCTCTGTCTGCCAGACGGCATAGTGATCGTGGCTGCAGGCGTAGATGGCTTTTTCCGGGCCGCCGTGCACGCGGGTGTTGGCGACTTCATCGCCTTCCAGGCCGAGGAAATGCGCGCGCACAGGGCCGGTGCGCGGGGATTTGCGATAGGCGGTCAGATGGCCATTCACGCGGGCGGCGTGGCCGGTGCGCACTTGCAGGAGCTTTGCCATGCATCCCTCTAGCCCGCATCTGCGTGCAGGGCCATAAGCATCGAGTGGCAGATGCTGCGACAAACGGGGAGAAAAGATATGCCTGTGCCAACCGATGGGAATGCCGTTTCGATGCTGCAAGCAATTGTTGCGATGGGATTGTTGAGCCTGGTGATGTTCCTGTGGATGTATGCAACGCGGTTGCCGGCTTTCAGCAAGGCGAAGCTCGATCCGCAGGACGCCATGCACCCGGGAACCTATCATGACCGGATCCCGAGCGAAGTGCGGCGGGTGGCAGACAATTACAACCATCTGCTGGAAGCGCCGACGGTCTTTTACGCCATAGCGCTGGCAATTGTCGTCGCAGGCCTTGCCGATCCGCTGCATGTGATTTGTGCCTGGGCCTATGTCGGCTTGCGGACCGCCCACAGTATAGTGCAGGCAACGATCAACAAGGTGCTGCTGCGGTTTCTGCTCTTTGTGGCGAGCTGGATTGCGCTTTCCGTGATGATCGTGCGGGCGCTACTGGCGCTGAGTTGAATGTATGACGAATATTCATGTCGTTAATAGTTAACGCCAGACATAATGTCGGCAGTCTTTACGCGTCATGATTGGCAACAATTGTCAGGTTGCTCATCGGGTTACATATTTTCATTTGGCATGAAGTTTGCATGTGTTGAAATGCGGGTGGTGGAACCCGCAGGATCGGAAAGGCAAATTTATGCGTACTTTCATTTTTGCAGGCATCGCGGCTTGTGCCTTGGCGGGCTCGGCATCGGCGGTGACTTTCACGTCGGTGCCCGGCGCACCGGATCCCGGCATGCCGGCCGGTCACACCATGGTGGTGACATTCGATGCGCCCGAAGCCGCCGGCTACAGCTGGAGCGGAGGACTGGCAACGGCTATCGGCAGTTCGCCCGCCGCAGCAGCCCCGGCGCTTGATCTCACTCGCTATGGCTATGTTTCCAGCGACATCACGCCGAACATGGCGACGCTCTCAACCCCGGCGCTGAAGGAAATCAGCTTCTACTGGGGTTCGATCGACACCTACAACATCGTCGAGGTGCTGGGCTTTGGCGGCGCGGTGTTGCACATGGTTTCCGGGGGCGATTTCTCGGTGGCCGATGGCAACCAGCTGGTGCCGGGAACCAACCGGCGGGTCACCTTCTTCTGGGACGGGGCGGCGCCGATCTACGGCCTGAAAGTCACTTCGACCGGCATAGCCTTCGAATTTGACGACTTCAGCGCTGTCCCCGTGCCGGAGCCGGCCAGCTGGGCGATGATGATCGCCGGGTTCGGTCTGATCGGTGCGGCGGCGCGCAGGCGCCGGGCGCTTCTGGCCTGATTTGCGTGCGGGGGCAGGGAAACCTGCCCCCGCATCGTTACGATGGCCGCTCCTGCCGGCAAAATTTCCCGGCAAGACCGCGTTTCAGGCGCGCTGCATATAGCCTGGAAACCACGCCTGATGGGCGGAGGAGAGCGTGGACAGCGCAAGTTCTCCGGCGCCAAGCACGAGTGTGTCGCCGCCGACATGGCCAATTTTCTGCAAGGCGACGGGGCAGTCCGGAGGCTGCGTTCCGGGAGCGACGGTCAGAAGATAGCGGCCCTGATCCTCGCCGAAGGCAATGGCGGTGGGCGAGCCATCAGGGAGGGTGATTGCAGCACCCAGATTGCCGGCCAAGGCCATTTCCGCGACGGCAACGAGCAGGCCCCCATCTGACAGGTCGTGCACGGCGGTCGCCACGCCTTGCGCTATCAGCGCACGTACCCAGTCCCCGGCGGCGCGTTCGGCAGCGAGATCGACCGGCGGCGGCGGGCCTTCTTCCCGGCCAGCGCATTCGCGCAGCCAGAGCGACTGGCCGAGATGGCCGGCAGTTTCACCGACCAGCCAGATTTCATCGCCTTGCGCCGCGAAGGCCAGATGCGCGGCTTTTGCCCAATCGGTCAGCAATCCGACGCCGCCGATGGCGGGTGTGGGCAAAATCCCCTTGCCTTCGGTTTCATTGTACAGGCTGACATTGCCGGAGACGACCGGGAAATCGAGCGCGCGGCAGGCTTCCGCCATGCCTTCGATACAGCCGACGAACTGGCCCATGACTTCGGGGCGGGTGGGGGCTGCGAAATTCATGCAATCGGTGATGGCGAGGGGCGTTGCGCCGACCGCGGTGAGGTTGCGCCAGGCTTCCGCGACGGCTTGCCGCCCGCCCTGCACCGGATCGGCCAGGCAATAGCGCGGGGTGCAATCGGTGGTGATGGCGAGGGCCTTGCGGGTTCCGTGCACACGCACGACGGCGGCATCGCCGCCGGGCCGCTGCACGGTATCGGCACCAACCATATGATCATATTGTTCCCAGACCCAGCGCCGCGACGCGAGATCGGGCGAGCCCATCAGCCGCTGCAGATCGGCGAGAAGATCGGCTGATTCGGGAACGGCGGCGAGCGGAGGCCGGGCGGGCGTGGCAGTCCACGGCCGGTCGTATTTCGGGGCTTCCTCGCCGATCGGATCGAGCGGCAGGTCGCAGACGGTTTCGCCCTGCCATTCGAGCACCAGACGGCCGGTGTCGGTGACTTCGCCGATGACGGCGAAATCCAGCGCCCATTTGCGGAAGATGGCTTCGGCCTGCGCCTCGCGGCCCGGCTTCAGCACGATCAGCATGCGTTCCTGGGATTCGGACAGCATCATTTCATAAGGTGTCATGCCGGTTTCGCGGACGGGCACCTTGTCCATGACGAGCTTGATTCCAACGCCGCCTTTGGAGGCCATTTCAACCGATGAGGAGGTAAGGCCGGCGGCGCCCATGTCCTGAATGGCGACGATTGCGTCGGTTGCCATCAACTCGAGGCAGGCTTCGATCAGCAGCTTCTCCATGAACGGGTCGCCCACTTGCACGGTGGGCCGTTTGTCTTCGCTGTCGGCATCGAATTCGGCGGATGCCATGGTGGCGCCGTGGATGCCGTCGCGCCCGGTTCTGGAGCCGACATAGACCACCGGATTGCCAATGCCGGCGGCGGCGGAATAGAAAATCTTGTCGTGCCTGGCGATGCCGACGGTCATCGCGTTGACGAGGATGTTGCCGTTGTAGCTGGCATGGAAATTGATTTCGCCGCCGACGGTCGGGACGCCCACGCAATTGCCGTAGCCACCGATGCCGGCCACGACGCCGCGCAGCAGTTGCTTCGTTTTCGGATGGTCGGCAGCGCCGAAGCGCAAGGCATTCATGGTGGCAATCGGCCGCGCGCCCATCGTGAACACATCGCGCATGATGCCGCCGACGCCGGTTGCGGCGCCCTGGTAGGGCTCGATGAAGCTCGGGTGGTTGTGGCTTTCCATCTTGAAGATGGCGGCGTCACCATCGCCGATATCGATGACTCCGGCGTTCTCGCCGGGGCCCTGGATCACCCACGGCGCTTTTGTGGGCAGCTTGGCCAGGTGGATGCGGGAGGATTTGTAGGAGCAATGCTCCGACCACATGACGGAGAAGATGCCGAGCTCGAGCAGGTTGGGCTCGCGGCCGATGCTGGCGAGAATGCGGGCATATTCGCCTGGCGCGAGGCCGTGCGCTGCGATGATTTCGGGCGTGTGGAGAGCGGCGGGATCGGTCATGCGGCAGGCTTTATTGCATCGGTCATGCCTTGTCGAAGGGGGTTTGCGATGCTATGCGTGTTCTTGTTTCGTTCTGCGGGAGAAAGTGACATGGCCGTTTCCAATCCGCCTGATGGCTATCTGGGTGTGACGCCCTATCTGATCGTGCACGACGCCGATGCAGCGATCGCCTGGTATCAGAGGGCGTTCGGCGCCACGCTGATCTACCGGATGGAGTTTGGCGGCAAGGTGGGCCACGCCGAGATGGCATTGGGCGGCGGGCACTTCATGCTGGCAAGCGAGTTCCCCGATATGGGCTTCCAGTCACCCTTGTCGCGCGGCGGAACGACCGTCAGCATGCTGTTCTATGTGCCGGACGCGGATGGCGCCTTTGCCCATGCGCTTGCCGAAGGCGCAACAGAATTTCAACCATTGCAGACGCAGATGTGGGGCGACCGCACAGCGCAGGTGATCGATCCGTTCGGGCATCGCTGGACCTTGGCGACGCATGTGGAAGATGTGTCATGGGATGAGGTTGACCGGCGGATGGCGGATTATCAGCCGGGCTGAGGAGCGCCATGGGTTCTGAACTAGGCAACGCGATCCAGCCCTGGAACCAGAGGGCCTGACAGAAGCTGCTTGCAGTGTGGAATCCTGCTTCTTGCAACAGGGCACGCTCCCGCTCTGGTGACACGAAATGGAGTGCGGTGCGGTGCATTTCGATTGGCATCTCAATCGAGGGTGGTGGGTGCTGTCATCGAGGCGCAATCGTGTCTATGACCAGCAGCAAGCGCTGCGCGCCGGTGCCTTCGATGGGCGGCGAGCGGTGCAGGCAGGGGGCGTGGCCGGTTGGCAACCGGTGCGGATAGGCCTTGCCCTTGAACAGCCCGAGCCAGCCTGTTGGCACGCGCTGCAGGGGCGCCGATGCATCTCCATCAGGCGCATAGTCGGTTCCGGGCCCGTGAAAAGTCTGGATCAGGCGCACATCGGTGTAGTCTGCATGCACTTTGGTGCAGGCGTTTCCATTCACCCCCTCCAGGCGGACACTGACCGCAGCAACGCGCATCATTGCAGCAAAGCGGCCTGCCTTGTGGACGATATCGGCGAGAAGGTCGGCAGGCAGGGCTTGCCATTGCGTGGCGATGGCTTCGGGAGTTCCTTCTGCGCGCCAGCCGAAAGGCACTTGCGCAAG
>JBBRKH010000017.1:0-15079 GCA_038217965.1 Sphingomonadales bacterium
CTGGATAATTCGATCATCGGTGGCTATTTCGTGTTCTTCTACGTGGCTTTGATCTGGCCAAACTATATCGCGTTCAACCTGCCCGGCCTCCCCTGGGTTTCGTTGCAGCGGCTGGTCATGTTTTTCGTGCTGGGGCTCGGCCTCTATGCGCTGGCAAGCTCGTCGCGGATGCGCGGCGAGGTGAAGGAGGTGTTGACAAGCCAAACCTTGATGTTCCGGCTGTTCGTGGCGTGGGTTGTCTTGCAACTGATTATGGAGCTGGTGACCGGCGGCACCACGATGACCCGCTGGATCCACTATCAGATCGTCTGGAACTTCCTGTTTCTGATATCCGCGTGGGTCCACTGTCGGCCCGGGATGCCAGTCCGGCTGCACAATGCCATACTCATCGGCTGCGCTATCACGGCGGCAATCACCATTCCCGAGCTGTGGAACGAGCGGCCGATCTGGGCCGACAACATTCCGGCATTTATGGGCGTCGATCCAACCATGCTCAGCATCCTCCAGAGCACGCAGGGACGGTCTGGCGATGGCCTGTATCGGGCTCGGTCCATCTACATGACATCGGTGAATTATGCCGAGTTCATCAGTGTTTTCCTGCCGTTTGTCCTGCATGCGGTCATGACCGCGAAAACACCCGCAATCCGGGTCTTGGCCATTCTCCTGCTGGCGCTGCTGTTCGTGGCCGCCCTGCTGTCCAATGCCCGCTCGGCCATGGTCGGCTTCATTGTCGGCATCCCCTTCTTTGCGGCCATATGGGCGGTGCGGCGGTTCAAGACGGGGGCCAGCGAACGCGATATCATTGGCCCCGCGAGCGTCTGGGCGATGCCGGTCGCCGGGCTCGTTGTCGCAGCAGCCGTGTTGTTCATCGGTCGTGTCAGGGTCAGGGTTCTGGGCGGCGGGCAACACCAGGCCAGCAACGATGGCCGGGGAGCGCAATGGGACATGGCGCTGCCGGAAATATTCAAGAACCCGTTCGGCTACGGCGTCGACATGGCCGGCGAAATTGTGCCGTTCACCAATCTTGCCGGAGTGCCGACCATCGATGCCTATCCGATCAATCTCCTCATCGATTATGGCGTGCTCGGGTTCCTGCTCTTTGTCGGCCTGTTCATCACTGCCATCGTGGTCGGCGTGCGAAGCTACTGGCGTGCTGAAAACGATGACGAGATGATCGCCGGTCCTGCCGCCGGCGCCATCATGGGGTTTCTCGTCTCGCGCCTTATCCTGAGCGCCGAAGGAGCGCAGTTCATTGCCTTCGCACTTGCCGGGATGATCCTCGCGATATACTGGCGTCAGGAACAGCGTGCCGCCGCCAACGCACCGATGCAGAAGCCGGCTCTGCCGCCACGCTACCCGCTTCCGCCTCGCGCCTCGCCAGCCTTGACGCTCGGCAGCAGCCGCTGAGGCGGTAGCCCCTCTTGCCGACAGAGCCCGGCCAGCAATCCAATCGCATCGAAGCGACGGAGCCGTCCGCCAGCAACCGCAGACAGCTTGCCACTGTCGGCTTTGCGCTGGGTCTGTTCGCGCTGCTTCGCATGCTGCCGGAGCCGGCCGGCATGCCCCCGGCCGCGTGGGCGGTCGCGGCACTTGCCATCCTCATGGCGGTGCTCTGGTTCACCGAAGCGCTGCCGCTTGCCGCAACCGCCATGCTGCCGTTCCTGTTGTTGCCGCTGATGGCGATCAGCACGCCCGAGAAGGTCGCGTCGACCTACTGGTCGCCCACCATTTTCCTCGTGCTGGGCGGTGCGATGTTCGCTCTGTCCGTGGAACGGGCCGGCCTGCATATCCGCATCGCGCTTGCCATCACCCGCGCGGCACCACCCAATCCGCGCGGTCTGCTGATCGGCTTCATGGTTGCCACCGCGCTCGTCTCGATGGTCGTGTCCAACACCGCCACGACGCTCATCATGATGCCGGTGGCGCTCGTGCTTGTCGCCAGCAGCGATGTGGCGCTCGGGCCTCGTGATGCCGACCGCTTCGCCATCGCGCTTGTGCTGGCCATCGCCTACGCCGCAAACATCGGCGGTCTCGGCACGCTCGTCGGCTCCCCCACCAATGCGATTGCCGCAGACATCATTTACCGCACGCTCGATCTGAAGGTCGATTTCCTGATGTGGGCGATGTTCGGGCTGCCGATCGTCGCATTGGCCATTCCCGCAAGCGCGGCGCTGCTGATCCTGACGTGCCGGGTGCCGCGGACCGGGCTGGATCGCACCACAATAGCTGCTGCGCTGGGCACGCGCGGGCCACTCAGCGTCGACGAACGCCGGTTGCTGCCGCTGCTGGGGCTGCTGCTTGTCGGCTATATCGTGCTGCCGCTGATCAAAAAGCCGCTCGGGCTGCCGCCGATCGAGGACGGCATGGTGGCCATCGCGGTTGCGCTGCTGCTGCTCCTTGTTCCGAGCGAGAAAGGCAACACGCTGCTCAGCTGGCCCGACACAAAGCGCCTGCCGTGGGACATATTGCTGCTGTTTGGCGGCGGGCTGGCGCTTGCTGCCGCCATCTCCGACAGCGGGCTGGCCACCTGGCTGGGCGTGCAGAAATCCGCGCTGGGCGACCTGCCGCTCTGGCTGCTGGCCGGCATACTGGTCATCATCATCATCATCGTCACCGAATTTGCCAGCAACGTGGCGACCGCGTCGGGCTTCATGCCGGTGATTGCCGCGGTCGTGCTGGCGACGGGCGCCGACCCGCTGCTGCTGGCAATTCCGGCGGCCATGGCATCGTCGTGGGGATTCATGATGCCGGCCGGGACCGGGCCGAACGCCATCGCATTCGGCACGGGGCGCATCCCGATCCGCACGATGATCAAAACGGGCTTTGCAATGAACCTGATCGGCGTGCCGCTGATCGTCGGTGTCTGCTTTGCGGTTGCTGCGATGCTTTAATGCCAAGGCTCGATGAGGAAGGGCATCGGGTGCGGGCTCGGCATCGCTGCCGCGCGAAGCCCTGTCCGCCCGCCGTTGCGACCCGCTGCCCGTTGGGCTACCCACCACAGCGAAAAATGGGGAGCGCCACATGAAACTGCTAGCCGGCAACAGCAATCCGCAGCTCGCGCAGGATATTGCCGCCTATCTCGAACTGCCGCTGACCAAGGCCAGCGTGCGCCGCTTTGCCGATGAGGAGATCTTCGTCGAAATCATGGAGAATGTGCGCGGCCAGGATGTGTTCGTCATTCAGAGCACGTCGGCACCGGCGAACGACAATCTGATGGAGCTGCTGATCTGCATTGATGCGCTCAGGCGCGCGTCCGCCAAGCGGATCACCGCTGTGCTCCCATATTTCGGTTATGCCAGACAGGATCGCAAGCCTGGCCCGCGGACGCCCATATCGGCCAAGCTGGTAGCCAACCTTATCACCGTGGCCGGTGCATCGCGGGTGCTTTCCGTCGATCTGCATGCCGGACAGATTCAGGGCTTCTTCGATATCCCGACCGACAATCTCTATGCCGCGCCCGTCATCTCCGCCGACATCATTGCCCGCTATCCGCAATATGCGCAGAACATGATGGTCGTCTCGCCCGATGTGGGCGGCGTGGTGCGTGCCCGTGCGCTGGCCCGACGGCTGGACAATGCGCCGCTCGCCATTGTCGACAAGCGCCGCGAACGCCCTGGCGAATCCGAAGTGATGAACATCATCGGCGATGTGAAAGACCGCTTCTGCATCCTGATCGACGATATCGTCGATTCCGCCGGAACGTTGTGCAACGCAGCACAAGCACTGACCGCCGCGGGGGCGGCGGGGGTTGCCGCCTATGTCACGCACGGAGTGTTGTCTGGCGGGGCGGTGGCGCGGGTGGAAGGCTCGATGCTGAAGGAACTGGTGGTCACCGACAGCATCCAGCCGCTCGGCGCCGTCTGCTCGGCCAGCCATATCCGCACGCTGACGATTGCCCCGCTGATCGGCGAAGCCATGCGCCGGATCGCCGACGAAAGCTCGGTTTCCAGCCTGTTCGACTAGGCACCGAAAGCGCTCTTCGTTCAAATGAACTCGTTTGGACGGAAACCCATGCGCAAACACAAGAAGACAGAGCGGCCGTTCGGGTGAAACCGGAACGCGACCCGCGCTACCGCGGCCTGCCGTTCAACATTGCGGCCGCGCTACCGCGGCCTGCCGTTAAACATTGCGGCCGCGCTACCGCGGCCGAAGGCATCGGGGCCAGGGCCGGCAGCGCGCATTGCGGTCTCCGGGAGCCCGATTGCTCCGGCGGGAAAGTGGCCCGCCTTGTGCGAACTGCAATGCCGCAAGCGTCAAAATTCGTAAATTGCGAGCGTCCAGCTTTCCTGCATTGCGTCGCCGATCCATTCCAGCATGTGCGGGTGCGCCATCACTGCTGCGCGATAGGCCTCGGCCGGCTCCGACAGTTTCACGTCGTAGGTTGTGAACCGCGAGGCGACGGGCGCAAACATCATGTCGGCGGCTCCCCACGCGCCAAACAGATATCGCCCGCCGCCGCCGAAGCGCGCCCGCGCGTGGCACCAGAGCGCATCGATGCGGGCAATGTCGGCCGCCGCATGGGCATCGACCGTCCAGCCGGGATAGTGCCGCCGCACATTCATGCTGCACTGGGAGCGCAGCGCCTGGAAGCTGGATTGCATTTCCGCTGCAATAGAGGCGGCAAAGCTGCACGCCGCTGCATCGGATGGCCAGAAGTGCCTGCCGCCGGTCCGGCGATCAAGATGGTCGATGATGCCAAGACCGTTCCACGCGGCAATGTCCCCGTCCCACAGCAGCGGCACCTTGCCGCCGGACGGGGCGAGATCGGACGCTGTCCGGCGCTGCGCCCAGTTCGCGTCATACATCGGCAGCACCAGTGTATCGAACGGCAGGCCCGAATGCTTCGCCGCCAGCCAGCCGCGCAGGGACCAGCTGGAATAGGCCCTGTTGCCGATGATGAGCTGCATGCAATCAGCCAAGCTGGCCGAGCAGTCCCTGCGTCACCATGCAATAGAGCATGGGCAGGCTGAGCACCGTGTTGGTGCGGCTGAAGATCATCGCGGTCGTGGCTGCCTTCGCCTTGGTTTCCGCGTCAGCCTCGACAATGCCGAGCGCCTTCTTCTGGTTGGGCCAGATCACGAACCACACGTTGATCGCCATGATGATGGCGAGCCACATGCCAAGCCCGATGAGCCGAAAGGGCGACTGCAGCAGCAGCGCCTCGACCAGATAGGCATTGATCATGGCGATGATCAGCCCGGTGAGCACGGTGAAGGCGGCCGCCCAGCGGAACCAGAACAGCGCCTCGGGCGCGATGAATTTCGACACGGCAGGCTTCAGTTCGGCCGGCACCTTGGGCATGGTGGGGATCTGCACGAAGTTGAAATAATACAGCAGGCCGATCCACATGATGCCGACCAGCACATGGAGGAAGCGGAAGAACACATTGGCATAGCCTTCGGCCATCACCGTTCCGTGAAAGCCGAACATTACCACGACCAGCAGCAGCGCGCCAAGGATGATGGCATAGTTCAGATTGCCGAGCAGTTTGGCCATGATGATGTTCCCTTTTCCTGACGCTGGCTTGGCGCCATGCTCTCCCCGTCATTTAGCCGCTGCGCTTGCAAACGCAACGGCTTGTCGGCACGGACGCGGCAATGCGCGCTGCCCCCGCTTTCCTCTATGTCGTGGGCGTCGCGCTGTTCTGCGTGATGGATGCGGTGATAAAGCATCTGATCGAAAGCTATCCTGTGGTGATGGTTACCTGGTGGCGCTACATCTTCGCTGTCGGATTCACGATTGCCATGTGGTGGGCGGCGGGGCGACCGGCTATCACCCGGCAAATTCTGCCGCTGCATATCCTGCGCGGCAGCATCATCGCCGTGTCCGCCTTCAGCTTCTTCTGGTCGCTGACGAGGCTGACGCTGGCGGAGGCCGTCACCTTCAGCTTCATGGCGCCGCTGATGGTGCCGCCGCTGGCCAGCCTGATGCTGAAGGAGCGCATGCAGCCGGGCAACCTTGCCGCTGCCGCACTGGGATTTGCCGGCGTTCTGGTGGCTGTGGGCTTCAGCACGGAGGCGCTTACCCCACGGCGGCTGGAGGGCATCGGTTCGGTGCTTGTGGCCGCCGCCACCTATGCCGTTGCCACCGTCCTGATGCGCGCGAGGGCCGCAAAGGATGGTCCGGCGATTGTCAGCCTGCTTGGCGCTGCCGTGCCGACCCTGGTTCTGGCGCCGTTCGTGCTGTTCGGCCTGCCGGCCGGCCTGCGCTTGCCGCGCGACCTGCCCGATGTGGGCTGGTTCGTGCTTGCCGGCCTGTGCGGGGCGCTTGCCCTGCAGCTGTTCGCGCGCGCCTATGCGCAACTGGAAGCGCAGCAGCTGGCGCCGTTCGAATACACCGCGCTGGCTTGGGCGGCTCTGCTTGGCTGGGTGATCTTTCAGGAGCCGGTCTACCCGCGGACATGGGCCGGCGCGGCGCTGATCATTGCGGCATGCCTGTGGCAGGCCCGCCGCCTGCCCGCCGATTCGCCGGCGACTCCGATCGCCTGATTTCAGCCGATCATACCGGCAAAATTCTCCCGCAGCTCGCGCTTCAGGATCTTGCCGATGGCGCTGCGCGGCAGTTCGGGGATGGCAACCACCGCGGCGAGTTTCTGCATCTTGCCGAGCTTTGCATTGGCCCAATGGCGCAAGACCTCGGGATCGGCATCGGCATCGGCCACCACGAATGCCACCGGCGTCTCGCCCCAGCGCGCCGATGGAATGCCGACGACGGCAACATCGCGGATCGCCGGATGCGTTGCCAGCACCGCCTCTATGTCCACGGGATAGATATTGAAGCCGCCGGAAATGATCATGTCCTTCGCGCGGCCTACCAGCTCCAGAAACCCGTCGGCATCGAAGCGGCCAAGGTCGCCGGTGCGGATGAAGATGCGGCCGTCGGGGTGCAGCCATTGGGCGGCGCGGGTGGCTTCCGGGCGGTTGGCATAGCCCGACATGGTGGCGCCGGAAAAGCCGACCATTTCGCCGACCTCGCCGACCGAGGCTTCGCTGCCATCCTCGCGCAGCAACAGGATTTCGTGGCCGGGGATCGGGTGGCCAACGGTGTGCAGCTTGCCGGGGTTCGCGTGCGCCACCAGCACGGTGCCGCCGCCGCCCTCGGTCATGCCCCAGTATTCGATGAGGCCGCCCGGCCAGCGGGCTAGCACATCGGCCTTCAGCGCGGCATCGAACGGCGCGGACGTGCAGAATTTCAATCGGTAGCCGGAAAGGTCATGGTCGGCGAAGCGAGGATGCTCCATGATGCGGCGATACTGCACGGGCACCAGCATCGAGTGCGTTGCGCGGTGCAACTGGGCGAGCGCCAGGAAGCCCTCAACGTCGAATTTCGGTTGCAGGATCAGGTGGCCGCCCCAGGCGAGCGCCGGCAGCGCAGCCACCAGCGTGGTGTTGGAATAGAGCGGCGTTGCCAGCAGGGTGACCGCATCCTCGGTGTAGCCGAGCGCCGGCCCGGAAGCGATGTGCGCCCAGCGCATGCGCCAGCTGTGCACGATGCCCTTGGGCGTGCCGGTGGTGCCGCTGGAATAGATGATGTTGAACGGCAGCGGCAGCAGCGCATCGCCTGCCGGGCCAAGCGGTGCGGCAGTCCCATCGGCAAGCCAGTCGTCAAGCGCTCCGATGCCGATGCGCCGGGCAGTGATTGCCGTGCCGTCCAGCGCCTGCGCGTTGGCGGCATCCAGGAACAGGATCGGTGCTGCGCTGTCCTGCACCATGGCGGCGATCTGCTCCGGCGTGGCGGACGGCGGCATGGGGGCAACGGCAATCCCGGCGCGCAATGCGCCCAGATAGAGCGAGACATAGTCCGTGCTGCTGCCCGACAGGATAGCAATGACGCCACCGATTGGCACGCCGTCGCGCTGCAGCGAGGCAGCCACCTGCTCCACCCGCCGGCCGAGCGGACCCCAGCGCAGGGTGCAGCCGGACACGGTGACGGCCGGCGCCGCCGGGCGCCCGGCGGCGTGCGCGGCGACCATGTCCGGCAACCGTTGGAAAGGTGGCGAAATGCTCAAGCAAGCAGCGTCCGGAGTGCTGCCACCAGCGCGAGCGGCTGATCGAGCATGACATGGTGTTCCGCATCCGGAATGGCGATTGCTGCCGTTCCAGGCGGCAGCTTTGCGCGCATTTCGGCGACGACGGACGGCGGCATGAGGCCGGAGCGATCGCCCCACATCAGCACGAGCGGGCAGCGCGCACGGGTCAACAGCGGTTCCGGATCACCCATGCGAAAATCGCGCCACAGGAACGGATCGAACGCCCACGTCCAGCCTCCCGCGACCTCAACCAGGGATTCGCGGGCGATCATGTCGGCGATATAGAGATTTTCGCAGCCCTGTGGCGGGGCAAGGCGAAAGCGGCCCAGCGCGGTGGGCAGGTCTGGATAGACGTTGTGCGGCCGGTTGGCGTCCAGAAACCGTGGGCGCGGCGCGTCGGCGCCGGGTTGCTTGATGGGTGTGTCGAGGATGGTGCCGCGTTTGAAGCGGGCGCCGTCCGGCCCGGCCAGCAGTGCCAGCATGACGAAGCCGCCAAAGCTGTGCGCGACGATCTCGGGCTTTGTTCCGCACGCGAAAAGCCCGGCTGCATCTGCCACCGCGACCGCTTCGCTGGCGAACAGCGCACTGCTGTACCCACCGGATGCGCGGTGACCTGAGCGGCCCATACCCGACCAGCTGAGCGCCACGACACGGTGGGTTTCGGCGAAAAAGGGCGCGATGTGCCGCCACCAGCCGGCGTGGGCGCCATTGCCATGGCACAGAAGCAGCCCGGGCGCGCCACGTTTCCCCCATGCCATCCAGTCGATGGCGGCACCCTGGACGATGGTCGTGTCGCGGTCCGGAGTGCGGTCCAGGGCCGAAAGGAACCAGCGCGGGGCAGGCGGCACGGCACCGCGCAGCGACGCCAGTGGCGCATCGGGGAATTCCATGCCACTCTGCCCGGAACACTGCGGAGCATCAGGCATGCGCATCGGCCAGACCTTTTCGGGCAATCACAGTCGCCGTTCCGGCGGAACCATCGAGCGCCAGAACGGTTCCGTTTTTTGACATCCATGGGAGAATTGTGCGTGACCGCCACACCAGACACCGGCAACCCGATAACAATCCGCGCCGGCTACGATATCCGCTTCGCGTGCGCGGTTCCGACGCCACTGGTGCTGATGCTGTCGGTGCATCCTTCGCGGCGCGCGGACATGCTGCTGCCGGACAACATCGTGACCGATCCGACGCTGCTGGTGACCAGCTACACTGACAGTTTCGGCAATCTCTGTCATCGTATGGTCGCACCCGCAGGCGAAACCCGGCTGCATGCGGATTTTCTGATCGCCGACAGTGGCCTGCCCGATGCCATTGCCGTGGATGCCCGCGAGGTGCCGATTGCGCAGGTGCCGCACGAGGCGCTGCAATATGTTCTGCCCAGCCGCTATTGCGACAGTGAAGCGCTGATGGACTTCGCCTGGAAGACCTTCGGCTCGATGCCGTCCGGCTGGTCGCGGGTGCAGGCGATCGTCGATCATGTGCACAGCCATATCCGTTTCGATTACCAGCAGGCCCGCCCGACCCGCACGGCGAGCGAGGCGTTTTTGGAAGGCGTCGGCGTGTGCCGTGATTATGCGCATCTGGCCGTTGCACTGTGCCGCTGCCTGAACATTCCGGCGCGCTATGTCACCGGTTATCTGCCCGACATCGGCGTCGAAGATCCACTTCTGCCGATGGACTTCAGCGCCTGGTTTCAGGTTTGGCTGGGCGATCGCTGGCATGATTTCGACGCACGCAACAATGCGCCACGCATCGGCCGCATCCTGATGGCAACCGGGCGCGATGCGGCCGACGTCGCCATCAGCACCGCCTTTGGCAACGCCACGCTGGCAAAGTTCGATGTGATTTGCGAGGAAGTGGACGCAGTCGCCTCTGCCGAGATGATGCGCGCGGTGGCCTGACTTCACCCGTAGGTCCTCGGCTGCCACCAGGGGTAGAAATCGGGCATATCGGCAGTCACCCGATCCGGATAGCTGGCTGCGCGCTTTTCCAGAAAGCTGACAACGCCTTCCCGTGCGTCCTGCGTGCGCCCGCGCGACCAGATGGCGCGGCTGTCCAGCTTGTGCGCTTCCATCGGATGATCGGCGCCGAGCATCCGCCACAACATCTGGCGGGTGAGCGCGACCGACACCGGCGCAGTGTTGTCGGCAATTTCGCGGGCCAAAGTGGTGGCGGTGGCAAGCAGATCGTCGGGCGCGACGACGCGGCTGACAAGCCGACCGGCCAATGCCTCGTCGGCGCCGAAGACGCGGCCGGTGGCGCACCACTCCATCGCCTGTGATATGCCGACAAGGCGCGGCAGGAACCACGACGAGCAGGCCTCGGGAACGATGCCGCGCCGTGCAAAGACAAAGCCGAAGCGCGCCGCGGTGCTGGCGATGCGGATGTCCATCGGCAGTTGCATGGTGGCGCCGATGCCGACGGCGGGGCCGTTGACTGCAGCGATAACCGGCTTCAGGCTTTCGAAGATGCGCAAGGTGACACGGCCGCCGCCGTCGCGCACTGCGTCGTGCGCATAATCGGTGCTGCCATCCGCCTGCACAGGCGAGCCGTGCCCGGCACGAGTGCTGAGGCCGTCGTCACGGGCATCATAGTCGAAGGTCTTTGCGCCGGCGGACAGGTCGGCCCCGGCGCAGAAGCCGCGCCCGGCGCCGGTGACGATCACCACTCGGACGCCGTCGTCAGCATCCGTCCGGTCGAACGCCTCGATCAATTCGTGCATCATGCGGCCGGTGAAGGCGTTCAGCTTCTCCGGGCGATTGAGGGTGATGGTGGCGATGCCATCGGCCACGTCGAGGAGGATTTCCTGAAATGCCATCACAGCCGCTCCACGATGGTTACATTGGCCAGACCACCGCCTTCGCACATCGTCTGCTGGCCGTAGCGTTTGCCGTGCGCGTGCAGCGCGTGCACCAGCGTTGCCATCAGCTTGGTGCCGGACGCGCCGAGCGGATGGCCTAGCGCAATGGCGCCACCGTTGACATTCAGCTTCGCCGGGTCCGCATCGAGTTGCTGCAGCCACGCCATCGGCACGCTGGCGAACGCCTCGTTCACTTCGTAAAGGTCGATGTCGTCCAGCTTCATGCGCGATTTCGCGAGCGCCCGACGAGTGGCGCCGATCGGCGCTTCCAGCATGATGACCGGGTCTTCGCCGACAACGGTCATATGGTGAACCCGGGCAATGGGCTGCACTCCGAGCGCCTTCAAACCGCGCTCGTTTACCACCAGAACTCCGGACGCGCCGTCGCAGATCTGGGACGACGTCGCAGCGGTCAGCCGGCCGCCTTCCACCAGCAGCTTGACCGCCTGCGTCGCTTGCAAGGTGGCGCCGAACCGGATGCCTTCGTCGGTTGTGTGGCTGACCGGCGCGCCGTCGGTGCCGGCGCCCTGGATGGGAATGGTCTCGCTGGAAAAGGCCCCCGCTTCGCTTGCTGCGGCTCCGCGTCGCTGACTCTCATAGCCGAACGCGTCGAGCGCGTCCTTCGTCAGACCATATTTCCGGGCGATCATTTCAGCACCTGCAAACTGCGAAAACTGGATGCCGGGATAGCGTGCCTGCATGGCCGGGCTCAGATAGGTGCCGGCCCCGGCATCGTTCGCCAGCTTGAAGGGCATGCCCATAGGCACCCGCGTCATGCTTTCGACGCCGGCTGCGATCACCACGTCCATGGCGCCGCTCATCACGGTTGCCGCGGCGAAATGCAGCGCCTGCTGCGAGGACCCGCACTGCCGGTCCACGCTGGTGCCGGGCACCGATTCAGGAAGCTTCGAGGCCAGCACGGCATTGCGGGCGACATTGGTGGATTGCTGCGCGAACTGGCCGACGCAGCCCATGATGACATCCTCGACCAATGCCGGATCATGGTCGCCCACCAGATCATTCAGCACCTGCGCTGCAAGGTCTGCCGGATGCCAATCGCGCAGCCGTCCGCCCTTGCGTCCGCCGGCGGTGCGTCGGGCTGCCACGATGTAGGCTTCGGCCATGCTGCTTCTCCCAGATATCCTGCGGGTTTCCATGCGCTGCAACCCACACCCATGCACCCCTCACTCTTGCCAAGGCCACAGATACCGGCAAGGCCTGTCGCCGATGAAAAAGCTGCTTGTGTTCCTGCTGGCCGTGGCGGCCATCGGCGGTGCGATCGCCTGGTGGATTCGTGGGCCGATCGCCCAGACGACCACAGCGGCGCTGAAGGCCTATCCCGTCTACAGCTTCGTGCGCACCCGCAACGAAGCGCTGCTCCGCGCCGCCCACCGCGATGTGAATGCGTCCAATCTGCTGATTCATCGCGCGGATCTGGCCGGTCCACGCGACCGCAGCGTCACCACGCCGAACAACGACACGCTGTATTCCTTCGCCTTTCTGGATCTGGCATCCGGCCCGGTTGAACTCACGCTGCCGGCGCTTCCCGACCGCTATCACTCGGTTGCCGTGATGGACGCCCGCACCGACAATATAATCGTGATCGGCAGCCGCGACGGCGGTCTGGGCGGCACCATCGCAATCGAGGCGGGCGAAAGCCTGCCCGGCAGGCGCCCACCCGGCACTGCTGCCATGGCCGGCACCTACCGGATACCCACAAAGGAAGCCTGGCTGCTCATCCGGATCCTGGTCGATGGCAGCGCAGACCTTGCTGCCGCCCGCTCGGTGCAGCAGCGCTTTGTGCTTGCCGTGCCGGAGGCCAGCAAGCGCGCGCCGCGCCCGGCAATCCTGTTGCCGACGATACCCGATCCCGCACTGCTGCTGCGCCGCGCAAATCCGCTGATCGCGGAAAATCCGCATCTGCAGGACGCAGGCCTTGCCGCCACCGGCTATGGCGGAGCGGCCGAAGCGTTCGACGACCTGCCGGTCTGGCGGCAGTGGATGTGGCGAATTCTGGCACCGAAGATTTTCGCGCAGATCGCCGATGGCATTGCTGTTGGCAGTGCCGAAAGTCCGGATGGCTGGTCGAAGTCGCCGCCGGGCATCGGCACCGCGGAGGCATCCGACGCACTGCGTGCCGGTGTGGCGCTGGGCGGCCTTGGTGCCTTGCCCGCCACCGAAGCGGTTTACTGGTCGGCAACCGTGGACGATGCACAAGCCGTGCTCGATGGGCGCAATGTCTATCGCCTGACGCTGCCCGCCACCATTCCGGCCAGGGCGTTCTGGTCGTTGTCGATATATGAAATCCTGCCCGATGGGCGCCGGTTCTATGTGGAAAATCCGATCGACCGCTATGCCATTGGCAGCCGCACCCCCGGCCTTGCCCGCGCGGCCGACGGCAGCCTGGTGCTCGACATTTCCGCTACACCTCCTGCCGACCGAACCAACTGGCTGCCGGTGCCCGAAGGGCGCTTCACCCTGATCTTCCGCGCCTACCTGCCGGAACAGCCGATTCTCGACGGCAGCTTCAGGCTTCCCCCCGTGCAGCGCTTGCCCTAACCGAAAACGATGCCGCAGAGCCTGAAGATTGCCATCGCCCAGCTGAACCCGAGCATGGGAGATCTGGTGGCCAACGCCGACGCCATTCTGGCAGCGCACGCGGCGGCGCCCGATGCCGACCTTCTGATGACTCCGGAGTTGTCGCTGATCGGCTATCCCCCCGAAGATCTGGTGCTGAAGCCGGCGCTTGAGATTGCGGCTGAAGCCCAGCTGCAGCGGCTGGCTCGGGCAACCGCGTCGGCCGGGCCTGCCCTGCTGGTCGGCACGACGCACCGCACCGAGGCCGGGCTGCACAACGCCTTCGTGCTGTTGGCGGAAGGCAGGATTGCCGGCGTCACGCTCAAACATGATCTGCCGAACTACGGCGTATTCGATGAAAAGCGGGTGTTCGTCGCCGGGCCGTTGCCATCGCCGCTGCTGTTCAACGGCTTCAGGCTGGGCGTGCCGATCTGCGAGGACATGTGGACGGCGCCCGTCTGCGAGCATCTCGCTGCCGCCGGCGCTGACTTGCTGCTGGTCCCCAATGGCAGCCCGTACGAGCTAGGCAAGGAAGACCGCCGCCTGGCGCTCGCTCGCGCGCGGGCAGCGGAATCCGGGCTTGCGCTGCTGTATGTCAACCGCACCGGCGGGCAGGACGAGCTGGTTTTCGATGGCGGCAGCTTTGCTGTGAATGCCGATGGAGTGGTGGCGGCGCGTCTGCAGGATTGGGATGAAGCAACGACCATGGTGACATGGCGGCGCGACACAGGTTTTGCCCCGGCCAAGCGGCATGCGCCCGACACCCACGACGAGGAAATCTACCATGCGATGCTGGTAGGCTTGCGGGATTATGTGAACCGCAACCGGTTTCCCGGGGTCGTGCTTGGCCTGTCCGGAGGCATCGACAGCGCGCTCAGCGCCGCCGTCGCCGTCGATGCGCTCGGCGCAGATCGCGTCTGGTGTGTGATGCTGCCAAGCCGGTTCACCTCGCCAGACAGCCTGGAAGACGCCGCCGAATGCGCCCGCCTGATGGGCACGCGGCTGGACACCATTCCGATCACCCCGGCGGTCGGCGCGTTCGACCAGATGCTCGGGCCGCTGTTTGCCGGCCAGTCGCCCGGTCTCGCTTTTGAAAACGCGCAATCCCGCATCCGGATGCTGGCGCTGATGGGCTTGTCCAATGCCTTCGGGCACATGCTGCTGACGACTGGCAACAAGTCGGAAATGTCGGTTGGCTACGCAACGATCTATGGCGACATGGCCGGCGGCTATTCGGTGTTGAAGGACATCTACAAGACGAGCGTTTTCCGGCTGTGTCGCTGGCGAAACGCGCATCGCCCGCGCCTTGGCCTCGGGCCTGAGGGGCCGGTTATGCCCGCGCGCGTCATCACCAAACCGCCAACCGCCGAGTTGCGCGAGAATCAGCGCGACGACGACAGCCTGCCGCCCTACGACCTCCTCGATCCGATCCTGCACGGCCTGGTGGAAGAGGAATTGTCGGTCGCGGCAATCGTCGCCCGCGGCTTCGATCCGGAGACGGTCGCCCGCATCGAACGTCTGCTCTATACTGCGGAATACAAGCGCCGCCAGGCACCTCCCGGCGTGAAGATCGGCCGCCGCACCTTCGGCCGCGACCGGCGCTATCCGATCAC